>PAWI01000044.1 GCA_002713485.1 Acidimicrobiaceae bacterium | reverse complement strand
TTTTTATGATAGTTGCAATAGGTTGTGATCATGCTGGTTTTGATGTTAAAGAAAAAATAAAAAAATATTTAATTCACGAATTATTATTTGAGGTTATTGATGTAGGCACATCAAGTATTGATTCAGTAGATTATCCTAATTTTGGTCATAAAGTGGGTAAACAAGTTTCTGATGGCACAGCAGATAAAGGTATTGTTGTTTGTGGTAGTGGAATAGGAATAGGCATGGCAGCTAATAAGATTTCTGGTGTTCGGGCTGCCACTGTTCATAACGTTGAAACAGCAACGCTTGCAAGGCAACACAATGATGCGAACATTGTTTGCTTCGGGGAAAGACTAATAGAGGTTGAGACCGCTCGAGAGTCTCTCATAGCCTTTCTCAATGCAGAGTTTGAAGGGGGTCGCCACACTCAGCGAGTTCAAAAGTTAAATGACCTCTAAGGGCTTTATATAGATCCTTCAATATTTACATTAGGATAGAGCTGATTCATGGAAAGAAGCTTGTTGCATCGTCCATTACTTTGAGCTATGAAACTTTGATCAAGAGTAAATTTAGCTTTTGAGATTTCACCAGTTTTAGTCTGTGAAGGTTCCGTTGAGGAGAGAGTCGAGCAGATGATGTCGGCTACTTCTCCCATATCATCGCAATCCATTCCCAGACTGGTTAATGCTGGTGTTCCGAGCCGGATGCCCGATGTGTACCACGCTCCGTTTGGGTCAAATGGGATTGAGTTTCTGTTGACGATTACTCCAGATTCTTCAAGAGCGCTTTCCGCTTGTCGTCCTGTCAGGCCAAAGCTTCTAACATCAACAAGGACTAGATGGTTTTCTGTTCCTCCGGTAACTAACCTTCCTCCTCTCTTTTCTATACCTTCAGCGAGAGCAAGGGCATTATCTACAACCTGTTGGGCGTATGCTTGGAAGGAAGCTGTTTTAGCTTCAGCGAAGGCAACAGCTTTTGCTGCCATAATATTTGCAAGAGGTCCTCCTAGAACCATAGGGCAGCCTTTATCTATGTGTTCATTGAGCCCTTTTTCGTTGGAGAGGACGATCCCACCTCGGGGGCCACGCAAAGATTTGTGCGTAGTCGAGGTAACGATGTGAGCATGTGGAATAGGGTCAAAGTCACCTGTAAATACTTTTCCAGCGACTAAGCCTGAGAAATGAGCCATATCTACCATCAATAAGGCATCAATTGAGTCAGCGATTTCTCGCATTTTTGCGAAGTTAACTTTTCGAGGGTATGCGGAATATCCGGCGACAATTATCATGGGACGAAATTCTTCAGCAAGCAGTTTAATATTAGCGTAATCAAGGCACTCTGTATCTGGGTCTACTCCATATGACTTTTGGTCAAACAACTTTCCTGAAATGTTCGGGCGGAAGCCGTGAGTAAGGTGCCCACCAGCATCAAGTGACATTCCAATCATTCGCTGATTACCAAAAGCTTTTCGCAACGTTGCCCAATCTCCATCGTTTAAGTCATTGACGTGTCTAACTTCTTTATCTTGAAGGAAAGGTGCTTCTACTCGGTAAGCCAATAGTGCCCAGAAAGCAACAAGATTTGCATCAATGCCAGAATGGGGCTGTACATAGGCGTACTCAGCATCGAATAGCTCTTTCGCATGTTCGGAAGCAAGAACCTCAACTTTATCAACGAACTCGCAACCAGCATAGAATCTGTGCCCGGGAGTTCCTTCAGCGTACTTGTCACTAAACCAGTTGCCCATGGCCAAAAGTACGGCTGGAGAAGCGTAGTTCTCAGAGGCGATCAATTTCAGTTGAGTCCGCTGATTTTCCAACTCTCCTCTAATGTAGTCGGCTATTAGCGGTTCGGTCTTATCTATGACATCCAACCCATATTTGAATGCCTTTGACTCGGGTGACAGATCTTGATCGTTAACTCTTTCACTCATAACACTCCTTGAGCCACTCGCTGATAAACATGAGCCTAGTTGATTTCTATGTCTGCTTGATAGCTATATGAGCATCTCTGAGACTGTGGCAACACGTTTATTATTTCTTCAACTTCTTTAACCCATTCGCAAGACGTGGTGATAGATTGCGTTAGTGATTCATAACGAGTCCTCTATGAATATTAAGGAGCTACTGAGTGGTAGCAAAATCAGTCAGAGCACTTGAGGCTGCAGAAGATGGAGTGGTGGCGGCTTTCGAGCTAGTTCTGACTCCGGCTCTTTTCGCGTTCTTTGGTTATCTCCTTGATAAATGGTTGGGGACCGGGCCTATCCTATTAGCTTCATTGGGGGGAGTAGTGGCGGTATATGAGATTTGGAAACTTTGGTACACGTACACTCAAAAGATGAAATCTTATGAAGATTTATTGCCCGACGCGAAAGGAAAAGGTAGCAATGGCGATTGAACAAGATGGTTCAGACGGTAATCACCAGGCGCCTGAACGGGAAGTAGCAGCTGACATTTTCAGAAGAGGTTTAATCATTTCTCCCTTCTTGTTGGTGTTGGCTTCAGTGATCTGGGGACTTTCAGGTCTTGCTTGCGGTTCTATAGCATTAGGGATTGTTCTCGCAAATTTTATTGCAGGTGCCTGGATAATTGATTGGGCAGTAAAAATCTCACCTCAACTTCTTATGAGCGCAGTATTAGGTGGCTTTGTCCTTCGGATGGGAGTTATCACTGGGACTATTTTGCCTATAAGGAATCAAGCTTGGTTTGAGATTATGCCCTTTGCTCTTATCTTAATTTTTTTACATTTAGGTCTTTTGATTTGGGAAACTCGCTATGTTTCTGCCACTCTTAAGTATCCGGGATTAAAGCCCCGCGTAAAAAGACAAAACCGCAAAAAGAGTCTAGATTAGGAGCCGTGTTAAAAGTGAAGATCCTTGCGCTTGAATTTCCTCCAGTCAGCCATCTCTTTGAATGGCCAGATTTCGCGTTTGAAGGAACTCCCTTAGCGATGAATAAGACTGTGCTTGTTTATTTATTTGCGTTTGCGTTGACTCTCGGCCTCTTCTTACTGGCTGGGTCAAAGAAAGGATTGGTGCCTCGAGGCATATCCCACGTTGCTGAAGGTGGCATCAATTTCGTTGAGGACAGCATAGTTGCCCAAACAATGGGAGCCGATGGAAAGAAATATGTTCCCTTCCTCACTACAATGTTCTTCTTCATCTTCTTTTCTAACATTTTCGAAGTTATTCCGTTTATTCAATTCCCTGCTAATGCAAGAATGGCCGTTCCAATTGCAATGGCCCTTATGGTATGGGTTATTTATAATTTCTTGGGAGTGAAAAACCAAGGCTTCTTTGGTTACATAAAGAACAGTCTTTTCCCTCCAGGCGTTCCAAAGGCGCTATACATTATCGTCACACCTATCGAGTTCTTCTCGGTATTTATAATTAGACCACTCTCGTTAGCGATTCGGTTGTGGGCCAACATGGTTGCTGGCCACCTTCTGCTCGTAACGTTCGCTGTCCTCTCAGCCACGCTGTGGGACAGCACATATGTCGGAGCAGTAGCTCCGGCTGCAATGCTAATCCTGATGACAGGTTTTGAGATTCTTGTTTCGTTTCTCCAAGCCTTCATCTTTACAATTCTCACCGCCGTTTACATGGGCGGTGCTATACACCCAGAACACTAGGAGATACAGTGCTCAGCTTAATTGCATCAACAATAAGTATCCTTGCCGCCGCAGTAACCGAAGGTGAAGGTCTCAAAGCTATAGGCGCAGGCCTTGGCTATGGACTCGCAGCTATCGGCCCTGGAGTAGGTATTGGAATAGTCGTCGGCGCAGCGATCGACGCAATGACCAGACAGCCAGAGTCTGCGGGAACGGCCAGAACAACTATGTTCTTGGGCATAGCGTTCACCGAAGCACTTGCGCTAATTGGTTTCGTTGTGTTCATCTTGTTGCTCCCATAGACCGCTTTAATAACGAAGGTAAAACTAAAATGAAGAAAAGACTCATATTTGCTTCAGCATTGACCGGAATGCTTTTGATGTTTGGTCTTGCTGGGAATGCCCTAGCTGCAGGCGAAAGTCTCGGAAAGTGTTCGGTAGACGAATACGCTGAGAAATTTGGCGCAGCTGAGTTAACACCAGAAAATATTGCCGAAGAAGAGAACATAAATGCAATAGGCGAAATCTTTGATAGCTGTATTGAAGCTCCAAGCCCAATTATCCCTGAAATTAACGAAGTTATCTGGGGAGGCGGAGCATTCGTTGTGTTGCTAGCGCTCATGCTGTGGAAGGGATTCCCTGCCGTTCAGCGAATAATGAACGAACGATCAGAAAAAATAGCATCCGACTTAGACGAAGCCGATAAAGCAAAAACTGAGGCTCAGGCAGTTAAATCTGAATATGAAGCTGAACTTGCCGATGCAAAATCAGCTGCAGCAGCAATTCTTGAAGAAGCAAGGCAACAAGCTGAGGTTCTTCGCTCAGACCTTCAACAAAGAGCCGAGTCGGAAATTGCTGAAATGAAAACTCAAGCTGCTTCAGATATAGACGCAGCCAGAGAAAGAGCTATGGGCGACCTGCAAGGTGAAGTGGCAGAAATCGTCGTCGGTGCGGCAGAAAGAGTCGTTGAGGCAAACCTTGATGCGGAAGCACAGGCTCGCCTTATCGAAAACTACATCAATCAAGTAGGTTCTAACTAGGAACATGAGGCACTGATGTCAGAAGAAAAGATAAAGAGTTACGCACAGGCTATCCTGTCAGTTGCATCCTCCGAAGGAGATGGGACTCGAGTTGAAGATGAAATCTATCGTTTCGCTCAAGTACTTCAATCCTCGGAAGAGTTGAAAGCAACAATTAACGATAACTCAATTCCTTCTGCAAGAAGGCAGCAAATAGTTGAAGATCTCTTAGAAGGTCAAGCAAGTCAAGCATCAGTAGCACTTATTTCAATGCTTATAGCCGCAGGAATGGCAAGTGAAATCAAGGCTATTGCTGACCAAGTTGTCGGGCTCGGTGCCGAGTCACGAGACAAGGCAGTCGCTGAAGTTTACTCAGTGGTTGACTTGT
This sequence comes from Acidimicrobiaceae bacterium, assembly GCA_002713485.1. GTDB lineage: Bacteria > Actinomycetota > Acidimicrobiia > Acidimicrobiales > UBA8592 > UBA8592. The sequence continues at coordinate 7,782 of PAWI01000044.1, read as the reverse complement.
CAGAAGACCAACAAGCACGCCTTGCTGCTGCACTAAAAACAGCGACAGGTAAAGATGTAGAAATGAAAGTCATTATTGATGAATCAGTGATGGGAGGTCTGCTTGTGCAGATCGAAGATGAAGTAATTGATGGAACAGTCCGAACAAGACTCAAGCAGCTCCGAGAGGCGTTTTAATATGGCAGAGCTCACTATAAACACAAATGATATCGCTTCAGCGATAAGGAAAAACCTAGATGGATTTGAACCATCGCTGGCATCTGGCCAAGTTGGAAGGGTCGTTGAGGTTGGGGACGGTATTGCCCGAGTATCGGGTCTTCCAGACGCTGCCGTAAACGAGATGCTCCAATTTGAAGGCGGAATTGTCGGTTTAGCACTTAACCTTGACGAGGACACCATCGGTGCGGTTGTCCTTGGAGAGACTACTGGAATTGAAGAAGGTCAAGCCGTTCGATCGACGGGTGAGATTCTCTCAATGCCCGTCGGTGACGCAATGCTTGGCAGAGTCGTAAATGCTTTAGGAGACCCCATAGATGGGAAGGGGGCTATAACAGGTTCTCAATCTAGACGTATGGAAGTACAGGCACCAGGTATTATCGGACGTCACCCTGTGCACGAGCCGATGCAAACTGGAATAAAGGCGATAGATTCTCTGATCCCAGTTGGGCGAGGCCAAAGGGAGCTAATAATTGGAGATCGAAAAACTGGTAAGACCACAATTGCAATCGATACCATCATTAACCAAAAAGGTCTTGACGTTAAGTGCATTTACGTAGCAATTGGTCAAAAAGCTTCAACGGTCGCTCAAACAGTAGCAACCTTAGAGGAATTTGGGGCAATGGAATACACAGTTGTTGTTGTCGCTCCTGCTTCCGACCCTGCACCCTTTAAATACCTAGCCCCATACGCAGGGTGTTCAATCGGACAGCATTGGATGGATAATGGTGAACACGCCTTAGTAGTATATGATGACCTTTCAAAACAGGCAGAAGCATACAGGCAAATGGCATTGCTTCTTCGTCGTCCTCCTGGACGAGAAGCATACCCAGGCGATGTCTTTTACCTACACAGCCGACTACTCGAGAGGGCAGCTAAACTGAGCGACGATTTAGGTGCAGGAAGCCTCACCGCTCTGCCAGTAATTGAAACGAAAGCTGGCGACGTATCAGCGTACATCCCAACAAACGTTATCTCTATCACAGACGGGCAAATTTTCCTACAAGATGACTTATTCAAGTCCGGAGTCCGCCCTGCAGTTGATGTGGGTATATCGGTTTCGCGAGTTGGATCAGCTGCACAAATCAAAGCTATGAAGACTGCTGTTGGAACTCTCAAATCTGACCTCCAACAGTTCCGTGAACTAGAATCTTTTGCTGCGTTTGGTTCTGACCTCGACGCTGTTTCGCAAGCACAACTTGACAGGGGATACCGGCTTACAGAGTTACTTAAGCAAGGAATAAACTCCCCTATGAAAGTTGAAGAGCAAGTAGTATCACTATTTGCTGGTACACAAGGCTACCTTGATGAGATACCTGTGGAGGATGTTGGTCGATTCGAAGAGGGTCTTTTAGACCTAGTACGATCCCAACACTCTGGACTTCTATCAGAAATAGTTTCATCTGGGACTGTTGATGAGGATGCCTTAAATTCAATCATTAATTCGTATGCAGAGAGTTTTGAATCTTCGGATGGGTCTTCAGGAATATCTGTTGAGGCTCAAGAACAACCCGACGCCGATACAGAAATGGTTGACTCAGACATTACACTTCCCGAGACTGATATAGCTCGCGGACCGGATAGCGAGGGCTAATCACATGCCGGGTGGTCAGGAACGAGCACTCCGTAGGCGGATCAATTCGGTCCAGTCAACGAAGCAAATAACACGCGCTATGGAACTGATTGCCGCAACTCGTGTTGTCAAGGCTATGACTCGAGCAAACGCTGCCAGGCCCTACTCCTCAAAAATGACAGGAGTCATTGAAGACCTTGCCGCAGGTGGAGTCGGGATTGATGACCCGCTGCTTAGGTCGGCAGATGCTGTATCTTCCGTTGGTTTCGTTGTGATTACTTCTGATCGTGGTCTCGCCGGTGCCTATAACTCATCAGTTATACGGGCAGCTGAAAAGGAAGTCATGGCAGCTCAAACTGAAGGCAAAAAATATAAATTGGTTCTTGTTGGGAAGAAAGCAGTTGACTACTTTCGATTTCGTAATTACAAAATCGAAGCTTCATTTTCAGGTATGACAGACACACCATCGTATGAAGATGCAAGAGTTGTGGCTTCAAAAGTACGAGAGCTATTTGTTACGGAAGAAGTCGATCAAGTAATACTTGCATACCAAGAGTTTGTATCTATGGGTACCCAAAGAGTAGCTGTAAGAAAGTTCCTTCCTCTTGAGTCAATGCAAACCGTTGCTTCAGAGGGAGGTGGGGATGCTGACTCACGGGCACTCTTCGAATTTGAACCATCACCCGAGGGAGTGCTGTCAGCTCTATTACCACGATATGTCGAATCGAGACTATATTCAGCGTTACTTGACGCTTCAGCTTCTGAGCATGCTAACCGGCAGCGTGCTATGAAATCAGCTACAGATAACGCAGAAGAATTAATTACGAAATTAAGCAGGGCTCTTAACAGGGCACGCCAAGATGCGATCACCACTGAAATTATGGAGATTGTAGGCGGTGCTGAAGCTCTCGGAGATGGAAGCGACGACGAACCCACTGAATACGACAATGACGATACACAAATTACGGTATAAGCCTATAGATATATTTGCCTAGGAGCAGAAATGACAGTAACAGAATCAGATACAACAACCAAAGATGGAAAAGTGGTTTCAATCGCTGGTCCAGTAATTGACGTTGAGTTCCCAGAGGACTCACTCCCCGAAATTAACTCAGCGCTGTCGTTTGACTTAATTGTAGATGGCGAGACAATTACAGTTCTTGCTGAAGTAGCCCAGCAGATAGGTGACAGCAGAGTCCGCGCAATCTCGCTCAAGCCTACGGATGGGTTAACCCGAGGGACAGCAGTGAGGAACACTGGGTCAGGTATTCAGGTGCCAGTGGGTGATGTAACTCTCGGCCACGTATGGAATGTGATCGGAGAGCCGCTTGATGTTGAACTAGATTCATTAGATATTGATGAGAGATGGGAGATTCACCGTCCAGCTCCTTCATTTGATAGTCTTGAGCCATCGGCAAAGATGTTTGAGACCGGCATTAAAGTTATTGATCTTTTAACTCCATACAAAGAGGGTGGAAAGATTGGTTTATTCGGTGGTGCAGGTGTTGGCAAGACTGTTCTTATTACTGAAATGATTAACAGAGTAGCCACACAGCATGGTGGAGTATCAGTATTCGCTGGTGTCGGCGAAAGAACTCGAGAAGGAACAGACCTTTTCCTTGAGATGGAAGAATCGGGCGTGCTTGACAAGGCGGCTCTTGTATTCGGACAAATGGACGAACCACCTGGAGTCCGTCTAAGAATCGCGCTTGCTGGCGTCACTATGGCTGAATATTTTAGAGATGTCCAAAACCAAGACGTGCTACTGTTCATTGATAACATCTTCCGCTTTGTGCAAGCAGGCTCTGAGGTATCGACACTTCTTGGTCGCATGCCATCTGCGGTGGGCTATCAGCCAACTCTTGCTGATGAAATGGGTGAACTACAGGAGAGGATAACCTCTACTAGAGGAAAATCTATTACTTCACTGCAAGCTGTTTACGTGCCCGCCGATGACTACACGGATCCCGCTCCCTTCACTTCCTTCACCCACTTTGACGGAACTACTGAATTGAGCAGAGATATTGCGTCTCTGGGGATCTATCCTGCTGTAGACCCCCTAGCATCAACATCAACAATTTTGACACCAGAGGTTGTAGGTGACAGACATTACAACATCGCACGACGCGTACAGGAGGTCCTTCAAAGGTACAAGGAGCTACAGGACATTATTGCTATCCTTGGCCTTGATGAACTTTCTGAAGAAGACCGAGTAACAGTTGACAGAGCAAGAAAAGTTGAGCGTTTCCTCTCACAACCAATGTTCGTAGCTGAAGTCTTCACTGGGCAACCTGGAGTTTTCACTAGCATTGATGACACAGTGTCTTCATTTGAGGCATTAGTTCAGGGAGACTTAGACCATCTACCTGAGCAGGCTTTCTATATGGTTGGAGGCGCTGAAGAAGTTGAAAGAAAAGCTGCCGAACTGGAATCAAACGCTTAAGAAGATTTCATAAGATTGGAAGATTAAGATGTCACTGCGAATAGAGTTAGTCTCACCCGAAAAGATTGTTTATGAAGGTGATGCTGAACTTGTGATCGCAAGAACTAGCGACGGTGAAATAGGGTTCCAACCAGGTCACGTACCATTTGTGGGAAATTTAGTTTCTTCAGTCGTTCGCGTAGCACTTAGCGATGGCGGGGTCCAACGAATTGCTGTCCATAGCGGGTTTGTAGAAGTCTCCGATAATCATGTAGCACTATTGTGTGATGTTGCAGAGCTCGCTGAGGACATTGATATTGAGCGAGCGAAAGCATCTTTGGAAAGTGCAAAGAGTGACCTCGCTAATGACCCCTCAAACTCTGAAGCTGTTGCTGCAGCTAATAGAGCCGAGGTGCGTCTTGAAGCTGCTGCTGGCATATGATCCTATCTAACCGTTAGGTCCAGATCCTGGCTTTGCTAGCTTTGAGAATTCTTCGTCTCCCAATCGTGCTCTGATAGCTGGTTCAAGGTCAGGCGCTCGTCTGAGAGTATGCCCTCCGTCGACAGCTATGTTCTGACCAGTGACCCAAGAGCTTTCATCTCCAGCTAACCAAACAACGGCATCGCCAACTTCCTCTGGCTCTCCAACACGGCCTAGTGGCATATTCTTTTTGTAATCATCAATAATATGAGGCATGTGCTCAAACATCATCGCTGTGGCCTCCGACTCTACAACTCCGGGACGGATTGAATTAACGCGGATTCCGAATCCACCTAATTCGTCAGCAGCACTCCGAACAAGCATGTCAAGGGCAGCTTTGCTGGAAGCGTATGCGGCTCGAAATCTTCCCCCGAGAGCACCAGCTATCGAAGATATTGCGATTATGGATCCCCCAGATGTTCTCATAGTTTCAGCTGCCGCTTGAATAGTATTGAAAGCGCCAATTACGTTAACTTCAAGTACAGACCGGAAAGTATCATCTGTCATGCTAAGGAAAGGCCCACCAGCTCCAATACCAGCATTAGCGACTGCGATGTCCAATACACCATCTGAGTTTGCTGCTGCGTTAACAGCATCTTTTACAGCTCCTGCGCTAGTTACATCACAAACTACTGTTGCGATGTTATTTGGAGAGGCAGCGAAGGCGTGCAATCGAAGTTCTGCTTCTTTCAGGACTTCTTTTCGGCGTCCGGCAATAGTTACTTTTGCATTAGCAGTCAAGAGTTTCGCGGCGATTCCGAACCCTATACCTGTGCCTCCTCCAGTTACAAGTGCGGTTTTTGAACGTAAATCTGTCATTCCTAGATTCTCTCTATCCGTAGTTTATTTCGCTAATCGCATTTAACTTATCTTGAGCATGCTGTGCGTTAACTAGCCGAACAGTCCCTGACTTCGAGCGCATCACAAGAGATTGAGTAACGATAGTATTCCGCTCGTATTGGACCCCACGAAGCAAGTCACCATCAGTTATACCTGTCGCAGCGAAAAAGCAGTTATCTCCACTTACCAAATCATCTACCGTCAGCGTTTGGTCTAGGTCATATCCATCAGCGATAGCTTGAGCCTTCTCAGCCTCGTTTCTAGGCCAAAGTTTACCCTGAAGGTCTCCCCCCATGCACTTCAAGGCAGCGGCTGCAATAACACCCTCTGGAGTGCCTCCTATTCCAAAGAGAATATCAGCACCTGAATCTGGCCATGCCGTTGAGATAGCTCCTGCTACATCTCCATCTGGAATTAGACGTATACGTGCTCCAGCCTCTCGCAGTTCTGCAACTAAGTCGTCATGCCTGGGTCTATCAAGAACAACAGCAGTCAAATCTCTCACTGATTCGCCTTTCGCTGAAGCAATAGCATTCAGATTATCCGTCGGAGATGCATCAATATCCACGAGCCCTTTCGCTTGGGGGCCAACGGCAATCTTTTCCATATAAACACAAGGTCCAGGGTCGAACATAGTGCCTTCTTCGCTAACTGCTAAAACTGCTATAGCGTTACCTCTGCCTAGTGAAGTTAATGTTGTCCCATCAATAGGGTCAACTGCAACATCACATTTTGGTGACGAACCGTTACCAACTTGCTCGCCGTTATAAAGCATTGGCGCTTCATCCTTTTCGCCCTCTCCGATAATGACAATACCATCCATGCTGACGCTTCGGAGAACAAATCTCATAGCATTCACGGCAGCATCATCTGCTCCCTCTTTATCTCCTCTTCCCATCCATCTTGCTGCAGCCATTGCGGCAGCTTCGGTTACTCTTACAAGCTCCATAGCTAGGTTACGGTCAGGTGATTTTATGTCGCTCATTAGTGCTCCAAGTTCGTATAATTCAAACGCTACAACCGGCGTGGCATCAAAGTGAAGTATTGCACAGGAAACATTGCTTTTTTTATTATTAACTTCTTGATATGTAGGCAAATCATATTCGCATCTAGTCTGAGATCATGCTCCTAGCCGAACTTGAGATTTTCCACTCAAGAACAAATGCTCCTACACGTCGTGTTGCTTTGGGATACGTGTACTTGCCATTGACAAAAGGTTCAGGAAACGGGGCAGTTCTATTAGCTGGCATTGTCGCTCGCTTTATCCCTGATATTGATGAAGATTTCTATGACGATTATCGAAAGCTCCTCAATCAGCTGCAACGAGGCGAGAGAATATCCCAACCTCGACTACGCCATCGATTTCAGGAAGATAAGGTAGGGCTTGCACGAACAGTCCATCGGCTTCAAGAACACGAGGGCAAATATAGATTTATTTTTGAACTTAATGAAGCTGCGGCTGAACAAAATATTCTTGCAGCAGCTTATTCAATTAGTCAGTTTGCTTATAAAGACCGTCCAGCTGTAGTCAACCTCATGAATAAGGCTGTTAAGTGGAGAGGTGATGTAGGAACAGATTTTATTTCGTATCTCTTGAGCCGCCATGATAAATTTGTCGCCGATTTAGGTCACGATAGTTCAGAAAGTTGGGCATTAAAGGTTCTAGGTTTCTCTGATACCAATCCAGACGCAGACGAAGTTAAAAAGCAGTTCCGTAAGTTACTCCGATCAACTCATCCAGACACTGGTGAGGATGACAGTCAGGTGAATGTTGCCCGGAGAATACAAGAGCTTACCGAGGCGCGAAGAATATTGCTTCGTTAAAGTTAATGTTATGAAACCCAAAGGCTTAATCCTTTTTCATGGAGCGGGTGGGAATAGGGGCCACCGAACCTTTCTAGACATTGAGAGATTGATTGATATTCCTATCCTTAGATACAACTTTGCTTACCGTGAAGCCAACGCCAAACGACCTCCACCGAGAGCAGACAGACTCATCAAGGAGGTTGGTGAAGTAGCGGCAAGCTTCGCTAAGAAATTATCTGTTCCTCAAAGCAGCCTCGTTATAGGAGGTAGATCTATGGGGGGAAGAGTTGCTTCGATGGCTGTTGCTAATGGCCTGCCAGCGAGAGGGTTAGTGCTACTAAGTTACCCATTTCATCCACCTGGAAAGCCGAAGTCTTTACGCGTAAACCATTTACACAGAATACGGAGGCCAACTATTCTCATCTCAGGAGATAGAGACCCCTTC
>PAWI01000043.1 GCA_002713485.1 Acidimicrobiaceae bacterium | reverse complement strand
TGCGTCATTCGACAGTATCAAGATCAAAACAAAGGACACCAAATGAAGGCAACCTGCTCTGAAATTAAGTTTCTTTAGATTCTGCATACCTGTGCTCATAGAGGAAGAGTACCGACCTTTGCACAGCCCTTCAATTACTCGCCGAGATCTTGAAGAAGCAGCAAAAAAGGCGCCAGCGTAATGCAGAGTGAAACACTTCACATGCACGCTGGCGCCTTGCATAAGTATTATTTACTCATTCAAGGTGGCGTATACACGTGATAGTGCAAGGTAACCCCCCTTCCACCTATGTGTTGTTAGAAACGAACCTAACAAATATCTCAATAGCGTGTAGTCAATTTACAATTATTTCATAACTGTCACTTTTTGTGACCTCTTGTTACTCTAAAAGGGTGGATAAAGATGAGCAGGTTCGCCAAATTAAGAAACTCTTACACCGACTTGATTCCGGAACCAATGTTGACGCTGGAGAATTATTTGAGAACCCTACCAACACGTACGTGGATCCAATACTTGCAGATCAAGAAAGGGAAGTCTTTTTTAAAAGGACACCCCAACTAGTTGGGCTGTCAGGAGACTTACCTCAAATAAATTCATTCCTGACAATAAATGACCTGGGAACTCCAGTACTCGCTGTTCGTGACCGAGATGGAATCTTTCGTGCATTTGTAAATTCCTGTCGCCACCGCGGAGTCATTGTTGAGCAACGAGACCGTGGAGAAGCACGCAGATTTACCTGCCAATTCCATAGGTGGACGTACGACTCAGAAGGAACGCTCGTTGGTCTTCCTAAACAAGAACATTTTGGGGAAGTTGATATGAACGAACTGGGTCTTCTGGAACTCCCAAGTCTAGAAAAATATGGAATGTTGTGGGTTCATCCAGATCCAACCGGTGAAATCAACTTGAAAGAACTTTTGACTCAGGAACTCCTTGACGAGTTATCGCTATGGAACCTTGGAGAATTGGAATACTTAGGAAACGATGTATATGACATTGCGTGCAACTGGAAGCTAGCTATGGATACGTTCGGGGAAACGTATCACTTCAGTTCGCTCCATGAAACAACGTTGTATAACGCTTTCCATGGGAACGTCCAGTGCTATGACACGTTTGGGAATAACCATCGAATGCTTTTATGTCGCCGAGATATAGACGATATGAGACAACTTCCTGAGAGCGAATGGGATATAACAATTGCTACGCTTCCTGTGTATTGGCTCTTCCCGAATGTTCAACTTATGCCTTCCCAAGAAGGCCTATATCTCCTTAGGGCCTACCCAGACCCTAAGGAACCCGGGCAACATCGTTCTCTCATTAATTTTTATCTACGACCTGAAATATCAGCGAATGATGAAATGAGACAGATGTTTACAATGATTTCGCACGTATTCGCTCAAGTGATTCGTGACGAAGACTACGCCGTCAGCGCAAGTCAACAAGTAACAGCTAATAGTCAGACACTTAAATCAGTAGTTTTTGGCCGTAATGAACCAGCCCTTCATCATTACCATTCCACTTATAAGCGCGTGCTTGAATCGGCCAAATAAGAAATGGAGACAGCGTCTCTTCTTGCAATTATCTCCGGAGTTTGCTGGGCAACCAATATAACCATTGTGAAATGGGCGCTTAATCGCTCACGCGCTTCGGCTCTTGTGGGAGCAACGGTTGGAGTATCCATCGCTGCAATTGTTTGTCTAATTTTGGCGCTATTGTCCGGAAGCCCTCTTCCAGATTCTGACATTCTTTGGAAATTCGCGATTGTGGGAATGATCGCCCCAGGAAGTTCACAAGGGTTATTTGTGTCCTCAATTGGTTCTATCGGGCCGGCACGAACGTCAATCCTTATTGGGACATCACCAGTTTTCTCTGTCCTATTAGCTGTTATTTTTCTAGACGAGTCTTGGAAAACGACGATCATGGTTGGAACACTATTAACCGTTTTGGGTAGTGCTCTGATTAGTTGGGAAAAAGGAATACGGTTTCGACAGATCGGCATCGTATTCGCAATAGCAACATCGTTAACGTTCGCGATACGTGATGTCGTAGCACGACACTTCAATATCGGAACCGATGTTTCAGCATGGTGGTCAGGAACAGTCGTACTGGTCGCTGCATCATTCACATTATGGGTTTTCGTCTCTATAAAATTTGGCCCTATTTGGAAAATCCAAACACGAAAAGCTCTCCCAGAATTTATTCCTTCTGGGATCATGATCGGGATAGCCTTACCGCTTTTATTAGAGGCTCTGAATAAAGGGTCTGTAAATATTGTTGCGCCATTAGCGCTTGCGGCTCAAAACGTCGCGATTGTTCTGCTCAGCGGTTGGTTCTTTGGAGCACGTGAACGCACAAAACAAGTCTTGATAGCAATGACTTTGATTTTTCTAGGTGGGTTATTAGTAACAATCTCGTGATAAAAATATGGGATGGGTTATCTATTGAAGATCTGGACTAAACCAGGTGCCAGCCAGCAAATGGAATCGCATGAATCTATTGAAAGCATTACTGGAAAAGGCCTTAGTGGATGCGTAGGTGGAAAATCAAAGACTAGGCAAGTCACTGTTCTTTCTCTAAAGGCATGGAATGAAGCACAAAAAACCATCGGTCAGCAACTTGACCCGATAAACCGAAGAGCAAACTTTCTTGTTGACGAAATAGATTTAGAGAATACAAAAGGAATGATTCTCCTAGTTGGGGATCTAAAAATAGAAATAACGGGGGAAACAAAACCTTGTGTTCAAATGGAGAAGCTACATGAAGGCCTTCGGGAAGCGCTGAAATCTCATTGGCGGGGTGGCGTAACGGGAAAAGTTCTAAATTCATGCTGTGTAAACCTTGGTGATCAAGTCAAGGTAATCGACCCTGGTCAATGAGCCAACAATTGATATGTTAGGCATACCTTATATACTTAGGTAAGAATCCTATATTGATAGTCAGTTGACTCTCATTATCAATTATTGGTGAGGTGTTATCTGTGAAATTCAAGTTCCGAAATACATTTTTTATTACAACTGCAATTCTCGTATTTCTCACCCAAGCTAGTTGCTCCTCTTCTCAAACCGAGAAAACATCAAACCTCCAACAAACTGAAACTTCCTCCGATAGTTCGCAATCTGCTATTGAAATACTTGTTGAAGAAGCAGAACCCGTAACACCTGAGGTTAACCCCATACTCCCTGTGACTGTCACCGATCATGCCGGGAATACTGTAACAATAAATTCAGTAGAGCGAATTATCCCCCTTGATGGATCAGTAGCTGAAGTAGTTTTTGCTTTAAATTTAGGAGATAACGTTGTAGCAACTGACCGCTCAGCTACTTGGCCCCCTGAAGCATCTGAGCTGCCACAAATTGGTTACCAACGTTCACTGTTAGCAGAACCAATCGCTGGATTTACCCCAACGATTCTAATAGGAACAGAAATTGCCGGCCCTGAAAAGACACTTGACGATCTCCGACGCCTTGGATTCCCAATTGTAATAGTGCCCAGTGAGTCAACAATGGCAGGACCGGCCGACAAGATACGGGCAGTTGCTAAAGCTTTAGGAGTCCCTAACCGTGGAGAAGAACTAGCGGCAACGCTTGAAAATACCATTGCAGCGAACACTCAAGTAATTGATGAACAGGAAAGACCAATCGTGGCCGCTCTATATATACGTGGAACAGGAACCCAACTTGTCTTAGGAAGAAATTCAGCAACACATTGGCTTATTAATGCTGCAGGTGGAAAGAATGTCGCAGACATCCTCGATATTGATCAATACAAAACGATCACAGCTGAATCTTTACTTCGTGCCGAACCAGACATTCTTCTTGTTCCGTCCGCTGGGCTTGATTCAGTTGGAGGAATTGATGGGCTTTTACAAATTGGAGGTATTTCTCAGACTCCGGCTGGAATTAATAGAGCTGTACTGGCTTATGATGATCAGCTTTTGTTGGGGAATGGTCCCCGAACAGGGAATTTACTAAAACAACTTGTTACAGATTTCCAGAAGATCAAAAAGTAAAAAGAAAACAACTAAAAGGAAAAGAATGAGCATAGTAAGAATCAACGCAATAACAGTCCCGGAGGGTGCAGGTGACGAGCTTCTGTCTAGATTTGAGAATCGAGTTGGGGAAGTTGAAAATATGGAAGGGTTTGAAAGTTTTGAACTTTTAAGACCAAATTCTGCGAGTAATACCTGGTACGTATATACCCGTTGGGAATCAGAGGAAGCATTTTTAGCTTGGGTTCATTCGCCTGAATTTGCTCGAGGTCATGCCGAGGCAAATGCTAGACCTGTCGCCCATGGCTCGGAACTCCTTGAGTTTGAAGTTGTACTAAAAGCAGAACGAAATCAAAACAAAGGATGACGAAGAAGTCACAGATGTTCATCTACAGAAAATATTTGATTGAACAGCTAATAAAGAAGAAATCATGCGCCGATGGGCAGGGATCATCGCTAATTGATAGAAATCCACGTAGTCTTACAGCTCTAAAAATTAGTAGTTAGTAAATGGTCACAATTGTTTTGATGTTCGGTGCAATAACTATTGCCCCTATTCTTGCCGGTGTCCTATCAAAACGTCGTGAAAAGGAAACAGGTCCTTTCATAACGAATCATGTTTTGGGATTAACGGTGTCTTTGGGATTAGTTATTGGAATTATCCTAGTAAGTCTTCGTTATGGGTCTTTGCATACATCGTGGGAAACAGCATGGAACGCAATCTTTGATTATGATTCAACCGACCAGGGGCAAATAGTAGTCCGTGAACTTCGGTGGCCACGTACAGTACTTGGTCTAGCAGCAGGATCCTGTCTGGCTGTTGCTGGAGCATTAACTCAAGGTATCACCCGAAACCCACTCGGAGCGCCAGGGATATTGGGAGTGAATGCAGGAGCAGCTTTTGCAATTGTTACAGCAATATATGTTGCAGATATCGTAACTCCGGAGGGATATGTCTGGTTCGCTTTTTTTGGGGCTGCTGGAGCAAGCATTCTTGTTTATCTAATCGCCCAGTTTGGGAGCGGTGGTGCTACACCAGTAAAACTCGCTTTGGCAGGTGTGGTTATTACCGCACTGCTTGGAGGGTGGACGACATCATTACTCATACTTGATTTGGAAACACTTGACGAGGCCAGGTTTTGGTTAGCTGGTTCAATTGCGAGTAGAGGGACTGATGAGATTATCGTTCTGTTCCCCGTAATTATTCTCGGGCTAATAATTGGACTTGCATTAGGAAGACAAATAAATATTCTGAGCCTCGGCGAAGATATTGCTCTATCCCTAGGACAACGAATAGGACTTGTTCGAATGGGAACAGGTCTTATTATCATTTTGCTTTGCGGATCAGCAGTAGCTATTGCCGGCCCGGTAGCATTTGTAGGCCTAGCTATCCCACATATGGTCCGTTCACTTGTTGGCCCAGATTATCGATGGATTCTCATTTACTGTCTATTTCTTGGGCCATGCCTTCTCCTAGGCGCAGACGTAATAGGACGTTTGATCGTCCGACCTGATGAACTTCAAGTAGGAATAGTAACTGCTGCAGTCGGAGCTCCATTTCTTATCTACCTTGTTCGCTTTACCAAGCTGTCGGACGTATAGAAATGCATTACTTAGCAATTACCACACCTACCCTGCAACGCTCCCTCACAGTGCTAGTTGCAATTCTAATTACCGTAATATCGGTCCGTTTAGCAGACAAGATTCGGTCACGCTCATACACTTTTCGATGGTATAAAGTATCTGGCCGTATCCAATTAAAAATTGTATGGTTGGTCGCTGGAACGCTTGTTGCAATTATTGTTCTCCTTGGAACGGGTTTGATTGTTGGCGATTATCCAATTCCTGCTTCGAGAGCAATTGCAACTGCTCTTTGGGATAGAAACGGAGAATACGATTTTATAATCAACTCTCTTCGTTTCCCAAGAATAGTCGTTGCCATTTTGGCAGGAATGTGTTTCGCTTCCTCAGGATTGATATTCCAATCACTTATAAATAACCCACTTGTATCGCCTGACATTATCGGAATAAATACTGGGGCAGCTGTTCTTGCTGTAGCGATTTTGGCGGCGGGAGGAAACATTGGATACTTGCCATGGGCAGCGTTTCTTGGAGCGCTACTAACCGCAGGGTTAATTTATCTTTTATCCTGGAAGCGAGGCGTATCAGCTACCCGATTAGTCCTTGTTGGTATAGGAGTAAACTCTCTCCTTGGAGCAGTAATTACATTTATCACCGTTAAGTATCCGATTGAACGCGTAATTGCAGCAGCACGATGGCAGGCAGGGACTCTATTTGGAGCTTCTTGGGGTGATGTCAGAACACTCTTAATTGGGTTATTCGTTCTGCTGCCCTCAGCATTTTTCCTTACGAATCGACTCAGAATACTTCAATTAGGAGATGAAACTGCAATCACTGTCGGTTCCCGTATTGAACGAGATCGTTTAGCGCTTTTGGCCGTAGCTTCTTTACTTGCCGCTTTAGCTGTCTCAGTTGTTGGGCCGCTAGGGTTTGTAGCATTAATCGTTCCTCAAGCAGCGAGACTTCTCGCTGGTTCGATTACCGGCGGAGTGCTTATCTTTACCGCTCTGTTAGGTGGTTTCTTCCTTTTGGGAGCTGACCTGATAGCGCAACGCCTTTTTGCCCCAGTCATGCTTCCAGCAGGGGTGATAACCGCAACTTTTGGAGGCCCGTATTTTCTGTATTTACTAGCGAGGTATAACCGTGCAAACTAATCAAGATAAACCTAAATCATTTTCTGGACAAGACCTTTACTTATCATATGGAGGGCCAGCCATTGTTGAAGGGTTAACTGTCACCATCCCAACAGAAGAAATAACTGTCATTATCGGTCCGAACGGATGCGGGAAATCAACGTTATTAAAAGCTTTAGCCAGGATTCTTATCCCTTCAAAAGGAGAAGTCCAGATCAATGAAATGGATATCCAGTTCCAGTCAACAAAAGAAGTGGCTAGAAAACTAGGTTTATTGCCCCAAAACCCTCGTTCACCTGAAACAATTATTGTTTCAGATCTTGTGCGAAGAGGACGCTACCCGCACCAAAGTATTTTCAGTCAGTGGTCACGAGACGACGAAGTAGCGGTAACCGAAGCCTTATCTTTGACGGGACTTAACGATTTTGCTGAAAGACCATTAGATGAATTATCAGGAGGGCAGCGCCAACGCGTTTGGATAGCAATGCTTCTTGCACAAGAAACTCCGATTATGCTTCTTGATGAGCCAACCACCCATTTGGATATCGCACACCAAATTGAAATACTTGATCTTCTAAAAGACCTAACTAGGGAAAGTAGCAGAACTATCGTCATGGTTCTTCATGACCTTAATCTGGCAGTCAGATATGCTGAAAACCTTATCGCTATGCGGGATGGAGAAATCAGGATCTCAGGGAAACCCACAGATGTAGTTACCAGCCAAATGATTCACGATGTGTTTTCAATTCAAGCCCAGATAATCACAGATCCAGTTTCAGGTTCCCCACTATGTATTCCCCTTCCGAATGATATGAAACACGATTGAACCAATGGATCTTTGCGCACAGGTCATATAATCTCGTTGTTCTAAGGGATGCATTGAGTATTAGGAACACGTGAAATTACGGGAAATCAAGAAACTAATAACGTTTCGTAAAAAAATAAGTGCCGCAATCCAAACAGTTGATCATTCACGAGAAATCGCGAAGAAAAGACTGCCGCGTTCTGTGTGGGATTTCATTGACGGTGGTGCTGGGGAAGAGCACGCAATAAAAGCTAATAGAACCACTCTTGATGATGTAACTTTCCAACCTAAGTATCTAGTAGATGTGTCCAAGCCAGATACCTCTTTAACTATCTTTGGCAAACCGATTTCCAATCCCCTCATTCTTTCTCCGTCAGGTCTTGCTACTCTGGCTCACCCAGAGGGGGAAATCGCCGCTGCTCGCGCAGCACATCAGGCAGGAGCAATATTTTGTCTTAGCACAGGCTCGGGAAATTCTATCGAGGAGGTTGCTCAGGAGTCTCAAGGAAGACTGTGGTTTCAGTTATATTTATGGAAAAGCCAGCAGGTTATAGATTCGCTAATTGAGCGATCCAAAGCTTCTGGCTACGAAGCTCTTATAGTCACAGTTGACGTACCTGTTGTTGGGAAAAGAGAAAGAGATCTGCGGAATGGAATGTCACTGCCAGTGACTATTAAACCTGGTCAATACATGCAATATCTATCTAGGCCCAGATGGTTATCTGGTATTGTCAAAAATCCTGCAATAACTTTCGGGAACTTAACCGATGTCACTTCCGGCGACGATGCAAGTTCGATAGGTCAATACGTCAATAATGAATTAAATGATCCATCGAAAACATGGGATGACCTAAAACGAATAAGGAATCAATGGAGTGGACCGCTACTTGTCAAAGGAATAATGCATCCTGATGACGCAGTAACTGCTGAAGATCTCGGAGTAGATGGAATAATTGTCTCCAACCATGGAGGTCGTCAGTTCAATAGTGTCCCCGGAATAGCAGCTGTTTTTCCAAAGATCAGAGAAGTAGTTTCAGATAAGGTAGAACTCTTTTTTGATGGTGGAATACGACGTGGTGAGGATATTGTCAAAGCTCACGCATTAGGAGCGTCAGCAGCATGTTCTGGACGGTGCTGGTTCTGGGGTTTAGCCGCTAATGGTGAACAAGGCGTTACTGATGTCTTAGATCTCCTGAATCAAGAAACTAAGGATGCACTCTCTCTTATAGGGCAACAAAAACTTGCAGATGTCGGAGAACACAACCTTTATAAACCCTGACCTAAATCAACCATTGCATCCTCCTCGCTGTCATATCAGGGATCTACCATCAGAGTATGCTGAATCCCGGAATTGACGCACTGTTTCGTAAACTCCTCACTTCAGATCAGAAACGCTACGCATTCGAAGACCTACAGGAAGAAATGCAAAAGCGGGAAGAAGAGCAGAACCAACGACTCCGCACCACAGTCGGGAATCTTCCTGGATTTCCATGGTTTGAACCACCTGAATAGGTAATTTATTCACTACATAATAAATGTAAGTTACAATACATATATGGGCTATCGGTATGACCGAATGAAACGGTTCAATGCATGATTAAAATCAAGAAAAGAAACCGAACAATTCGATCATGGATTTTCAGCAGCCTCAGCATCATCGGAGTTGCTCTTGCGTTTGGGTTCGGATATTCAATGAAGCCTCAGGAAACAAAAAGTTTCTATACCACAGCTGAAATTTCGGCTGATGGTTCGGTAGATATCGTAGAGATTATTGATACTGATTTCACCGGAAAGTCCCAACGCGGCATCTATCGAGATATCCCCGACGTTCAGAGTATCAATTCTGTGGAGTCCCCTCACGCACCTGATTTTTGGAAAATTTTGAACTACAGGGAAATCTCCGAATTCGGAAATAGATGTATTCAAGATCCAGGGGTTAGATGGACTTGTCTCCGCATCGGTGAACCAAATATCGATAATTACGGACTTCACCGATACATCATTGAATACGAATTGAAACCGAAAATATTAGATAGAACGGATCAGTGCGGCTTATCTGGAGAAACTATTTGTTGGAACGCAATACCAGAGAGATGGGAATGGGACATTAACTCAGCAACAATCCAACTCCGGTATCCACAACTCTTAGAAAACCCAACTTGTGGATTCATTGGAGGAAATTCATCTTCAAACCCTGGATGCGACATCAACCAAATTGGAGATATTGTAATAGTGACAGCCGATAATATTGCAGATAGAACAGGCTTGTTCATCGCAGCGCAACGCACCAATTTTCCTGTTACAGAATCGACAGATTTTTTACCTCCGCCGAAAGCCCCAACGGGAAATGATGGTAGGTATCCTCTTTGGAACAACATCACTAATGTCGTTCTTGCCATACTTCTCGCAATCTTAGGAAAAGTAGGAGTTACACAATTTCTTCTCTACAGGGGTAGAGATATCGTCCGAAGCGGAGGCGCTACCGAAGCTGCATTTGCTGATTCTAATGATGGGCCATCAAAAGCATTGAGTTATGCCGACATGAATAAACTTGTAACACTCAGCGTTGTGCCACCTGACAATGTAACCCCTTACCATGGGGCAATTCTTATCAACGAAGAAGTTACTCGAGAAGCCAAACAGGCATGGTTTTTGCAACAGGTCGTTGATGGGACACTCAAGCTAAAAAGTAAAGATGGATCAAGATATCAGTACGTGTCGTCAGATCCGCCGGAATCTCAACCCTTGAGAGAAATTTTTGGGAAAAACGCGGCTATAAATCAACCAACTCTTGACATGAAACAAATAGGAGAACATACAAGCGAGCTACGCACAAAGACAGATTTCGCTTACGGCTGGGACAAATTAGGGGAAGAGCTAAAAGAATGGTACGAACATTCAGACCTATGGTTTCACAAAAAAGCTGCGTTTGGAGAACACCTTGGAACCGGAATTTCATTCTTGCTTCTTTTGGGCCTTTCAGCAATAGTCGCATTTTTTTCTATGCCGGTAGCACTTTTATTTTCCTTCCTCTTTGGAATGTATATCGCCTACATTTATCGAGGTTGGGAGTTAGCTGTTCGGTCTCCCAAGGGTTCTGGCCTATGGATTCAAATACAAGGGTTTAAAAAGTTCATAAAAACATCTGAGGCAAAACATGTGCAACAAGCTGCAGAGAATGGAACGTTACGACTTTACACCGCGTGGGCAGTCGCATTAGGAGAAATTGATCACTGGAATAATAATTTGAAAAGCTATAACCGCAAAGCCGCCGGTCTAGACGATGGATATGAAGATGTATTGTTCTTTGCTGCCGCCGCACACGCGTTTGATAGTCACATTCCTGGAGATTTCGATGGAGGTCTCGGATTTATGGACGGCGGCGGCGGTGGCGGCGGTGGCGGCGGCGGTGGCGGCGGTGGCGGCGGTGGCGGTGGTTGGTAACATAAATTTTCAGTTTTGTACCAACCCACTACAGTACAAGTAGATAACAATGAGCATTACTGAAAATAATCTATCAGCAGAACAGTTACGAGAACGCTACAAACTTGAGCGGGATAAACGCGTTCGAAACGACGGGCCAAATCAGTATCTTAAACCTTCGGGACGTTTCGCTCACCTCCTTGAAGACCCATACATCAATAGAGAAGAACGAGAACCACGAACAGATGAAACAACTGTTGCAATTATAGGAGGAGGGTTTGCAGGGTTATGCGCAGGCGCACGACTGAAAGCAGCTGGAATTGAAGATGTCACTATAATCGAAAGTGGGGGAGATGTCGGAGGTGTCTGGTACTGGAACCGCTACCCAGGAGCCATGTGTGACACAGCTGCCATGGTGTACCTACCTCTTCTTGAAGAAACGAATTATTTCCCATCCGAAAAATATGTACAAGGCTTTGAGATACACGAACACGCTAAACGTATAGCTTCAACGTTTAATCTCTACGAAGGAGCGCTTTTCTCAACAAGCGTAGAAGAAGCTAGATGGGACGAACGAACTAAAAGGTGGATAATCAAAACCGATCGAGGAGATGAACTTAAAGCTCAGTTCCTTACTATGGGGACAGGTCCTATATCAAAGCCAAAACTTCCAGGAATACAAGGAATAGAAGATTTCAAAGGGCACATGTTCCACACAGCTCGCTGGGATTACGACTACACGGGTGGTGACAGAACTGGTCAACGTATGGAAGGTTTAGCTGATAAACGAGTTGGGATAATCGGAACCGGCGCAACAGCAGTTCAATGCATTCCTCACCTCTCAGCCTCATCTGGAGATTTATACGTATTCCAGCGCACTCCCTCTTCAATAGATATACGAAATAACCGTCCACTCACCAACGATGATTTCAAAGACCTTCAACCAGGCTGGCAACGAGAATGGTTACTCAATTTTGCCACCCTTCAATCAGGCGGTTTCGCTGATAAAGATCTAGTCAAAGATGGCTGGACAGACATCGCTATTCGTATAAGAGATCGCATTATTAATAAAATACAAGATACTCCTGGAGCTAGCCTTGACGATGTTTGGATAGAAGCTTTTAGCGAATCTGATGATGAAAAGATGAATGAAATCCGTGCCAGAGTCAATTCCATCGTCACTGATGATTCAGCTGCCGAAGCGCTTAAACCTTGGTATCGGCAACTTTGTAAACGACCATGCTTCCATGACGAGTACCTCCAATCCTTCAATAATCCATCAACTCACCTCATAGATACGGACGGTAGCGGAGTTGAACGTATAGATGAAACTGGCATATGGGCCAATGGTCAGCACTATGAACTTGACTGCATAGTTCTCGCTTCCGGATTTGAAGTGCATATTGTGCATACAGCGCACTATGAAACATATGGAAAATCAGGGGAGAGCTTAAGTGATCATTGGAGCGATGGAATGAAAAGCCTTCACGGCATCAACATTCACGGGTTCCCAAACCTGTTCATACTTGGCTTAGCTCAAGGCGGAAATCTTGTAGCGAACGTGACGCATAACTTCAGTGAATCCTCTACCGCCATAGCAGCAATGGTTCGGGAATGTGTAGATAAGGGATACGAAACTCTTGAACCTACTCTCGAAGCTGAAACTCAATGGGTGAATAGCTTGGAAGTCCAAGACCGAGGTTTCCTCGCTAATTGCACACCCGGTTACTACAATAACGAAGGTCACACGACAACCGACCGTGACCTGTTCAGCTCAGCACGCTACCCAGAAGGGTCTGTAGCATTCTTTAATTATCTGCAGGAATGGGTAGAAAGTGAAGACTTTGACGGCCTTACATTCACATAAATGCTGAGCTACGCTGACCAACCCCTTATTCTCCAAGACGTTTTCCCAAATCTTCAACAGGTCCACGATCTCCTATCAGCCCATGCCCCATACACACCACTTGGTGGCTGGTACAATCCTGGAGCTGACCCCCACGCTAAAACTCGTCCCATGTGGTTCCAAAATGACTGGGTTCATGACACATTTATCGCAGAAGGATCAGAAATATTTCTCCACAACGACACATACATCAATCAATCAAAAGCGTTCTATAACGCCGACATCATAGAACCACACAGCGTCTACGTAAACATCATGGCAGCAATAAACGATGGTGGTCCCGCTCATACTGATAATTCACGATTCCACGGACGCGAACGAGCAAATACACCCATGTGGCTGTTACGAGCAATGACGTGGTCTCACCTTTTTAACGCATACGAAATCGTTCAAGCAACAGCGATATGGTGGCTCGACGATGTAGAAGGGGGCGGACTCTTGTACTGGCCCAAAGGGCCCGATAACCCACCAACAGAACACGTCGGAAATATGAAAAATACGGCCCTTCTTGGAGATAACCACGGAATGTTCCACCAAGTAGGTCCAGTCGGGCCTTTTCATAACGGAACAGTTCTCGTAACTCCCTCAGCGCAACTTCTCCCCACAGACGATAAGACATGGGTGGTAACCGACCATGATGAAAAAATTTATGAGGCGCCGCTTAACGAATATCGTGTGTCAGTTTTATGGAAAGCAAATGTATACACAAACATTGAAGAGCAAAAGCATAAACAAGCGAACCCATTATCAATCAAGGATGTTTTAACGATATTTAATGCTGACTTGGAAGAACACGGACATGACCTTCGGCTTACCAAAGACAATATTGAAGACAAAAGCATCATTGCAGAGATGGCACAAATTTACACTGAACCTAAACCAGTGCATGCATTACCGTCCGTCTTTGAAACGATTAGGAAATAACAATTTTAGCTTTCTCTTCCAGGTTGTTTAACCGGTGGATCTCCAGGTTGCAAACCCTTAGGGATAGATGAAAGATCAGGGTTTTCAATAAACTTCATCGAACCATAATCAAAAACCCACACATCTATATATGTTTCAGTATTTGGAAACCATCGCCAACCACAAGACTCTGTAAGTGCCTCACAACGTACACCCCCATCTGCATATTCCTCTTTTAGAAGCCAAGCAGAACCATCAGCGTTCAATTCCCACAAATCAACAGTCTGGTTTGCTTGATAGTCGTATCCGTACCCGCATTCAATACTTAATGCTTTACACCGTGCTGCACCAGATCCAGACTCACCGATGATTACCCGGTCATTCTCCTCTGGTGCTTTAGAGGAAGAATCTGAACACCCAAACAGCCCCGCAAGCATCGTGAGCCCTAGAAGAATTAATCCAAAACTCTTATTTCCCTTATCTAACATAGGTAAACTCCTACAGATTTTTCCTATCACCACAAACCACTTGGTGTGTACATGCTTTGACGTCTAAGTGCTCTATTTTGTTCCCGTCAATTTTTTATGACGTCTATGAAGGAAGGAAATTCTGTTAGAACGTGATCGCCTATCTGGCTTTTGCTCCACCACCAACTCGAAGAATTTCACCGCTCACCCAACTTGCAGCTTCCGAAGCTAAATACAGGCAGGCTGCGCCTATATCTTGAGGTGTCCCTAACCGACCTAACGGAATATTCCACTCATCTAATATCTCATCTAGTTGGTTTTCGTTTTTGCCGATAGCTTTCATCATGACTTCAGTCGGAATGGCTCCAGGAGCAACAGCGTTGACTCGAATATCAGGAGCTAATTCAGCTGATAGTGTCCATGTCAAAGAATTCGTTCCAGCTTTTGACGCTCCATAATGCCCGCTTCCAGGAACCGGGCCTGAACCTGCTCCGGAAGTGATGTTAATAATTGACCCCTTCGTCATGTATTTGGCCGCTGTGACACATCCGATATAAATAGATGTGAGATTCAAGGCCACTGTGCGATCCCATTCCTCACGAGGCAAGTCCGATAACGGCATCCTCATCGGAGATCCCCCTGCATTATTCACCCATGTAGTTAATTTGCCATATTCTGCAATCGCTGATTTCGCAAGATTCTCCACAGCATCATCATCGGTGACGTCTGTAGTGACAGCTATAGCAGAACCACCAGATTCATTAATTTCCGCCGCTACACGGTCTATTTCTTCAGTTCTTCGGGCGGCGACAACAACAGATGCCCCCGCTTCAGAAAAAGACTTAGCGATTCCCTCCCCGATACCTCGTCCAGCGCCAGTTATGACTGCGACATGACCAGACATATCAAAAAGTTCAGGTGTTGTTAGTTGGCTCATGATTCTCCGCTCACATTGACTCAAAGGAATCTGTCTCAAATTTTTTGATCTCTCGCTCTGAGATAGTCCACCCACCCATCGCTTTCCGAAACGCATCTACGTGACTCGTCCCAAAGTGATTATTGAGTGATTGTGCATCCTCCCACATTTCAAACACACGCAAGATATTGCTATCTAATGGATCAGGATAGAAAATGTATTCATGACACCCTTCTTCCTGATGCGTTGCTTCCATAACTGATTTGCATGCCGCCGTCACATCTTCAGTGACTCCATCATCAAACCTGAAAGAACCTGCAATAACTATCATTTCTTTCCCCCTTTATTTCTCAACGGCTTATATATTATCTCTGTTTTCAATCGTTTTTTAGCGACGCATAGGGGTTATTCCGAAGCAAACCATGATGCAATAACCCTGCTTTCATCACACCAACAATCCGGTCATGGTCTTGTAAAACTCTTACATCAACAGAAGGATCTCCATCAACAATAACGAGATCAGCGTATTTGCCATGCTCAAGTGTGCCTACCATACCATCCGTGTTCGCAGCAGCACCTCCATCGCGGGTAGCGCATAACAATGCTTCCACGTTAGACATCCCAAATAAATCTACGAAATATTCTAGATCTTTAGCGTTCGTTCCATGAGGCGTGATATTGAGACCATAATCACCTCCGATTAACACACGAACATTGCTTTCACGAAGCCTCTTAACTGATGCGATCGTTTCATCAACTTCACGCTGGTAGCCTCGTTGTTCCATAGCATCACGCGGTAGCCCCAGTTGAGCTCCTTTATCCAGCAACGAAACTTCCCATGCTATTCCTGGGCCAACAAATATGCGGTGCCGTTCAGCTTCCAACATTGAAACAGCTTCTTCATCAAGGTAATTAGCGTGACCGATAATATCCACACCAAAGCGCACAGCTTGCTTCACCGCAGCTGCGGAACGTGAATGGCAAACAACTCGCATGCCCCGTATATGAGCTTCGCTTACAGCTGCATCTACCTCTTCATCGCTGTAGGTCAGCACACCTGGGGGAGCGTATTCGTTTAACGCTTCTCCATCCAAGAAAATTTTTACGATGTCACATCGTTTTTTCGCTAGAGAACGGACCGCTTTACGAATAGCCCACGGCCCATCTGCAATTATTTTCTTAGAATCATCACCACCAAAAGTTCCATCCGCATTACTTCCAGTTGATCCCAAATCACGATCCGATGCTTCAAGTCGCGGACCACAAACTCGCCCATCGTTAATAGCGTCACGCAATGGGACGTCTAAACCTTGAGCTGATCCGAAACTAATTGCAGATGTGAAACCTGAACCGAGTAAAACACGAGCATTATCAACTGCATCGAGCATGGCGATAGGTAAGGGCTGATTATTTAACTGTTGAGGATGCGCATTGTTGTATGAAAGATGAACATGTGACTCTATCATGCCCGGCATCACAAATTTTCCTGCTGCATCGTAACGTTCAACGTTTTGAACGTCTTGCTTGAAATCTATAGATGGGCCAGCGTATCTAATGAAGCCGTTCGCGACCCAAATCGTTCCATCATCAATAACTTCCTCGTCAACGCCACAGAATAACCGTGCATTATGAATCAGTATTGGTTTCACAGTTTCCCCTTACGTTATTCATTCCATGGTAGACGCAATAATTTAATTGCGTTGGTTGTGAGACTCTGATCAAAATCAGTAATTACCGTTGGAGTGTCCCAGCCACCGAAATTTGTTCCAAAAACCATCCGGTCCTGGCCTACAGTTGACACCACTAGGTCATGTGCAGGGCCTTCTTCAAGATGCGAATCAAACCATAACAATTTCAGATCCTCAGCGAACGTTGATTCTGTGCCAAGGAAAGTAGCCATAGATTCAAACCGCTGTTTCAGAAAAGCTATCGCTCCTCCGCCATGAGAAACACACACATCAAGTCTCGGATGACGCTGCATCACGCCACCAAGCACAAGAGAAGCCACAGCTATCGTTTCCTCGTATGCATAT
>PAWI01000042.1 GCA_002713485.1 Acidimicrobiaceae bacterium | reverse complement strand
GACAATCTTAGAACTACGTTCAAGAGTGATGCATAGTAATATCGAACGCAAAGTCTTTCTATGGTGGGATAAGGAGAGAAGGGATTTCCCATGGCGAGCTACCAGAGACCCATGGGAAATACTCGTCTCAGAGTTTATGCTTCAACAGACCCAAGCATCTAGGGTGATTGAAAAGTACCACGTGTTCCTCAATCGATTCCCTGATCCGACCTCATGTGCGAATAGTAGCCCAGGAGAGGTAATTGAACTCTGGANTNGGCTTGGGTATAACCGAAGGGCCATTAATCTTCACCAGTCAGCAAANGTGATTAGNACCAAGTATCAGGGGGTAGTCCCTAACGAACTCCAAAGCCTTCTNGAGTTACCTGGAATTGGGGACTATACAGCAAGNGCCATCTTNGCCTTCTCCTNTGAAAAAGATGTTGCTGTTGTTGATGTAAATGTAAANAGAGTGTTTTCGCGCCTAAAGGGAAAGGTGATGAGTATGAAAGAAGCTCAAGTCAACGCTGATCAGAATCTTCCAGCTGGTGAAGGGTGGCGTTGGAACCAAGCAATGATTGAGGTCGGGGCAACACTATGCACTGCCAGAATAACTCACTGTTGCGCTTGCCCATTTGAGACAACATGTATTTGGACGAAAGACCAGACAAAGCCTGACCCTGCTATTTCACCAAAAGAAATGAGACAAAAACCTGACTCCTTTGAGGGTTCTGACCGACAAGGGAGGGGAAAACTGATTAGTGCCCTTCGAGATAAAGCGGTTTTGAAAAAAGATATCCCGAAAATCNTTGGCTGGATTAATGACCCCGAAAGATGTTCGCGAGTTTTACAGAAACTTGAAAAGGATGGACTTATCGTGATTGATAAGTCTGGGAAAGTGTCGCTTCCCTCGTGAGGAAAGTTGCCTGAGATGATCACTTTTTCTAATGATGATGCCAGAAAGTTATTTCTTAGTGCTCAAGGTTTTNAAGGTNAAAGAACACAAAGAAACTCAAAACCTGCGGAGCTNNAAAAGGTGATGAACACAATGAAGGTTGTGCAATTAGACGCCGTGCCGATAGTTGTNAGAAGTCAATATTTACCTTTTTTCTCACGGTTGGGTAAATACGACATGAGTCTTTATGAACAAATTGCTTACAAGCATGATAAGTGGTTTGAGTTATGGGCTCATGAGGCAAGTATTGCCCCAAGTATTAATGAGCCGTTCTTTCGACTTTTGAAACAGCGAGCTAAAAGAGGTGATACTTGGAANGGACTCTATGAAGTAGCTACTCAAGAACCTGAATACGTTAAAAAAGTGCTTAATGAAGTAAAAAGAAGAGGCCCTTTGGAGGCGAAGGAACTAAGCGATCCANGATACACAAATCAGTCTGGGTGGGGNAGTAGATCGGTTGGGCAGCTCGCATTGAACTGGCTATACCGTATTGGGGAACTCGGGATACGAAGAGGAGCGAATTTTGAGAAGAAGTACGACATAATTTCAAATATCGTCCCTCAGGAAATACTTGCTCTTCGGACTCCTTCGGAAGAAGAGTCACTTAAGAAATTATTCTTTTGGGCCATAGAAGCGATGGGCGTTGCAAGTGAAAGGGATATACGCGATTATTTTCGCGTGCGTTCTCCGAATACAATCAATTTGCTCCAAGAAATGGAAGAAGAAGGAGTCACATCAGAGGTGAAGGTGGAAGGTTGGGGGAGAATCGCTTATACGGCTAAGGATGTTGATGCCCCCAAAAGAATCTCATCATCATGCCTTCTCTCTCCGTTTGATCCGATCATTTGGAATCGTGAACGGTTAAAACGGATTTTTAATTTTGATTACAAGCTTGAGATATATAAACCTGCATCAAAACGGCAATTCGGTTATTACGTTTTGCCATTCATGCATCATGGACAGATTGTTGGCAGAGTTGATCTCGCAAACAGGCGNACTGNAAGTGAATTAGAGGTTCTAGCAGCTTNTTGTGAACCTTCTTATGACAAAGTCTTAGTCGCAGAAGCTATGTGGCAAGAACTAACTTTGCTTGCAGCCTTTGTGGGTTGCTCAACAGTAAAAGTAAACCGCCGAGGTAATTTATCACAGCAGCTATCTCGTCAAGGGAAAGGTGCTTAATAAGTAAGAGCGGCTACTATTTGCTGATACACAGTATTTGCAATCTCAATCATTTCTTCATCTGTTCTGTCTTGAATAGGATGTGATGTAAAAACACATGCAGGAGAGGAAGCTAAAGCCTCTGATTGACCAACTGCGGCAGATACGAACTCTTCAGTCGCAACTATGACCCCAGGGATCCCTCTCCTTTCNATATCNGTCATATCATGCACACTGCATGTTGTGCAGCTACCTCAATCAGCTAGAGCTTCAATAACGGCATCACATTGGGAAGCTATTTCATGTCTTAAATCAACCGGAGCAGGCTTAGTAAAAGTCGGCTTCATATAGCGTTTAATTTCAGCTCCTGCCTCAGTCAATANCGTCTCTAAAGCATCTAAGAAAATGTTTCCTCGCGGTTTGCTAATATCAAGCAACCCAATCAANGAGCCTTCCAGAGTGCGGAGCCGTTCAGGNCTATTGACAGGATCCTTCACATCTTCAGATGTTGGATCAAGGACTTNGATTGTCATTTTATAATCTCCTTGGTCGTGTAATTACTTCCCTTATCCCCTGAAAGCCAGCCAGCAATACTGGTGGAAAATAGCCCAGCTCCTCCNCCACCAAAGACTATAATTAAACCTCCCTCGGGTCTAAATTTAGGTAACTCCATGCCAGCAAAATCCTTCGGTAAACCCTCAGCTATGCCATTTGCACCTCGGATGAGTTCATCAGTGTCACGAATAGAATGAGTGATTATCGCAGAATTTACATCCTCTTTAGACCAACCAGCATCCGAGAACCGTGCCGCATGCTCTGGGCTTATTACTAAGATCGCATCCATCCCAAGGATAATTTTTGGGTGGCAATTGGCTAGAAGCCCCGCAGCTAAACTTCGGGCAAGTTCCTCAGGAGATCGAGATAACTGATCGGTAATCAACCGAGGTCCCTCACCTGGGAAAACTGTTACAGTGCTTTGTGAAGGTGAAAAGCCTTGATCTTGGGAATAAGAATTCCAAGGCGACCCTTCNTCATCTTCTGCAAAGCAAAGCCCTATTTTTGAAGGACTTCCCTGAGTNGCGCGATCAACTTCCCCTGGTCTCCCTCCGCCTACATTTCGAATCGTGAGCTGAACAGCTCTCCCTATCGTGCTATTTGCGCGATTGCCCTGTCCGAGAAGATTCATGCCAGAATTCATACCCACTTCGTGCCTGATTGGTCCATTAANAAACATTACGGGTCCAACTGGCATAGTTGTTGCTANTAAGCCGTGCATATTAAATTCGTCTGTGCAGACTGCTTCCAAAGCCGAGATCACAATCGGTANATACTCAGGCTTGCACCCAGCCATCACNGCGTTGATNGCAATTTTCTCTATCGTTAGNTCAACAAGATTTGGTGGNGCTTTAGCGACGGTCTCGTTAGAAGATCTATTCGTTCCCCGCAGCATTCTTAAAACACGTTCAGGTGTTGGGGGAACCAAAGGGAGCCCATCAGACCAACCCAAATCGTACATTTCTTCAATCTCGTCTTCAGCTTCAGCAAATTCCACTAGACGGCTCCCCAGTCCGGAGCCATATTTCCTTTCGAGCGAAGGTAGTAGATCGGGATTAACGCTAAGCGACCCGCAGCCGGGACTAAAATCTTCGAAGGCCTCATCGCAAAGTTCAGAAGTTTCACAAAACTCTTCCCATTCGCTCTTGAGCCATCCAACAATTCTTCCAACCTCAATTCCATCTTCAAATTTCAGTAATGTAGGCACAGTCTCAATGTNAANCTGATAGCTCAATTGCAAATCTGTATCATCAACTGTTAGATCTAATNCGGGAAAGTCTTTATTATCTTGACTAAAAACTGCGTTAAGTCGACCGGATTCGGCNAATTTAGACAGAACTGGTGNAATCAGGACGCAAGTAGGACAATCCTCTTTAACAAAGGCAACATAGCCGTCATGGAATATTCCAANATCTGATTGCATTTCTCAAGATTAACATCATTAAAAGTATGCAACAATGCTTCTCCGGCTACTTAATTCCTTTCAAACTGCAGGTCATTAATGTGATTAGTACAGTTACACACAGAACCTAAAGTAGCGTCTAACCTTAAGAATTAGAGGAACGGAGAACTTCATATGCCNAGCATGTCAATAGACCCAGGAGATTTNAGAAAAATCCTTGGCAAGTATCCAACTGGAGTGACTTTAGTTAGTTCAAAAGATGAAGAGGGACCATTTGCTATGGTCATAGGATCTTTTGGGTCGGTCTCTCTTGACCCACCTCTAGTCCAATTCATGCCCGCTAAAGAATCACAAACATGGGCAAGGATCCGGCAAACAGGAAAGTATTGTGTAAATGTTTTAAGCGACCGCCAACTTGACCTAAGCAATAGTTTTTTTATCAAGGAAAAGGACCCTTTCGACGAAATCAAATGGAGCGAAAGTTCCTTGGGCTCACCCATCATTGAGAACTGTGTCGCCTGGATTGACTGTTTAATAGGTGAAGTGCATGAAGCAGGCGACCATTGCATNGTGATAGGNGAAGTACAAAACATGGGAACAGGAAATTCAGAACAAGGCCCCCTTTTGTTTCTAGGCGGTAAGTATGGGTCATTCAGCGAAGACTTGGGGGAATAACANTGCCGATCTACGCTCTTGGCGAGTTAGAACCAACTATTAATTCATCAGCATACATTCACCCCGATGCAGTAGTAATCGGGAACGTGACAATTGGTTCAGAATCCTCTNTCTGGGCATGCGCTGTTCTAAGAGGTGACGATGGTCTAATAAGCATAGGTAACCGGACCAACATACAAGATGGTGCGGTGATACATACCACACCTATATATTCAACAAGCATCGGAAATGATTGNACTATAGGGCATCTAGCGCACCTTGAAGGTTGCACGATTGAGGACGGAGCTTTAGTCGGGACAGCATCNGTCGTCCTTCACGATGCAAGAATCCAATCGGGCGCGCTCGTGGGCGCAAACGCAGTAGTAACAGGCGGGACAAATGTTCCACCNGGGGCTATGGCGCTCGGGATACCAGCAAAGATACGTGAGGGGCTTGCGAATCAAGACGAAATCCGGTTAGGNGTTGAGTCATATGTCTCACGCGCAAAATGGTTCCATGAGGAACTTCGTAGAATAGACTGAGAAATAGTAACCGACTACTACAAACCCCTTGCAGTACGGTTAGTATTATGGAAGACGGATCACCAAAGGTAATTCATGACTCAAGCAAACACAGAAATTGATCTCAGTAAATATCAGCTTGGATGGAGCGATGACGAAGATTACGTGTTCAAACCCACCAAAGGGTTAAACGAGGATCTCGTTCGTGAAATTTCTTGGATGAAAGGTGAGCCCAATTGGATGCGTGACTTTCGGGTAAAGTCTCTCAAACAGTTCGAGAAGCGACCCATGCCCCATTGGGGCGGAGATATGTCCGAGATCTACTTTGACGATATCTANTANTACATCAANCCTAGNGANAGCTGTNGTAGATGAATGGGAAGATGTTCCTGAATCAATCAAGGACACCTACGAAAAGCTAGGGATTCCCGAAGCCGAGCGAAAATATCTAGCGGGTGTAACAGCTCAGTATGAGTCAGAAGTTGTTTATCACAAAAATCGTGAAGATCTAGAACGCCAAGGTGTCATCTTTTGCGATATGGACACTGCTCTTCGCGAATACCCAGAAATAGTCCGGGCGTATTTCGGAAAGGTAATACCCTCAAACGATAATAAATTTTCCGCACTTAATTCTGCTGTCTGGTCTGGTGGGTCCTTCATCTATGTTCCAGAGGGAGTTGAGGTTGAAATGCCTCTTCAAGCTTACTTCAGAATAAACGCTGAAAACATGGGGCAATTCGAACGAACTCTGATAATTGCTGATAAGGGATCAAAGGTGCATTACATTGAGGGCTGTTCGGCTCCAGTTTATAGTACCGATTCTCTCCATTCAGCGGTTGTGGAAATTGTTGTTAAAGAATCAGCCCGTGTGACTTACACAACTATCCAAAACTGGTCAAACAATGTCTTTAACCTTGTCACCAAAAGAGCAATAGTGGAGGCTGAAGGACATATGGAATGGATTGATGGCAATATCGGAAGTCGACTCACCATGAAATATCCTGCTGTTGTGATGGTGGGTCCAAAAGCATCGGGCGAAGTGTTATCTGTTGCCTATGCAGGATCAGGTCAGCACCAAGATGCCGGGGCTAAAATGACTCACGCTGCACCAGAAACCACCTCAAAAATTGTTTCAAAGTCTATTTCCAAAGATGGGGGCAGATCAAGTTACAGAGGGCTAGTCCGTGTAGAAGATGATGCATACGGTTGCAAAAGTCATGTTCAATGTGATGCGCTGATCCTAGATGAAGATTCAGTAAGCGATACCTATCCTTATATGGAAATCGGGTCAAAGGACGCGATAATTGGTCACGAAGCTACCGTTTCTAAAGTTGCCGATGAGCAACTTTTCTATTTGACAAGTCGAGGATTAACCGAAGAGCAGGCTACCGGCATGATCGTCAACGGGTTCATAGAGCCAGTCACTAGAACCCTTCCAATGGAATATGCCGTCGAGTGGAGTCGACTAATTGAGTTACAGATGGAAGGATCCGTCGGTTAGGTTCAAAGACTCCAAGATAACTCAATAGCTTCTGATAGCCCGTCCTCTTCTACCGAGCTAACTACATACCTTCCGGATCTCAGGACCTCATCGTGAGCATTTCCCATTGCCACCGGGTGTCCCACAACTCGCAATGCATCTAGATCATTCAGGCCGTCTCCAACCATCATTACATCGGAAATATCAAGGCAAAGCATTCTGCACAACTCAACAATTGCTGAACCTTTATCGACGCCTCGTTTCGTGACAGAGATGAAAGCTACACCTTTGAGAGCAGGCGAAGTAGCGACAGACAAATTTCCCATTTCTGACATTGATTGGATAACAGAGGCTGAGAGGGCTTCATCAACAACGAACTGAAGTCGAACTACGGGCTCGCTAAGATCTTCAGGTCCTCCAACCTTAAAATCGCAACCCAGCATCTTGGAATGAGCAAGAGCTAAAGACTGCTCATTTAAAGAGTCGTCTGAGGACCTATAGTCATTTGGTGAGTAATATTCAAGTGCCCATCCATGAGATTTAGATGTTTCAGTTGCGACACGGATTATGTCATCAGATAGTTTCTCTGCCATGATTCCACCACTTCCCATATGTACAAGAGATGCGCCAGCATGAAAGATATGCCAACCATCGGGGTTTAACAGCGAAGCGTAATCCAGGGTGGGACCCATTGCGCCTCTCGCCGTAGTAAGGGCTAGTGATTGGCCTAAAGATCGAGCACGCTTGATTACATTTAAAACACCTGATGACGGCTTCCCAGATTCACCGACTAGTGTCCCATCAACATCAATGCATATTAACTGCAACATGAGTTAATGCTACTCAAAAGCAGAATAATAAAGACGTGGGAGAGGCACCTCGTCCCTGAATCCTTGTCAAGGCCAAGCTTGCTTCCGATAAGCTTAAAGTGCGCAAAGCAACCCACCCACATGTGAGGAAAAATTGAATCAAACCGAATTATTAGAATCTTTCAAATGCGAAGATTGGCATAGAGAGATTAGAGAGTTAGCTCTGGCAGATGCTGAGAAGGTCAAGTTTCCAACTGGACAAGCGGAGAAGTGGAAATATAGTCCGATACATAAGCTGTCACTTGATGAGTTCCAGATGGTTGCTACGCCTTCATCTGAAAGCAAGAATCCTAGCTATTCAAACTTTATTGAACTGGTAGATGGGCATCTTCTTAGCGAAGCCCACTCTGATAAATATGAGGTAACCAGATTAAATCATCGGAATCAGCCCTATGACTTCAATACGCCCTCTGACTTCTTCGCTCAATTAAATACTGCGCTATCTCCAGACCCTGTATTGGTTCACATACCGAAGCAAACTCAGATAAGTAAACCAATAATCATCCATAATTCAGCTTCTGCTCAGTCTGGAATGTCATTTCCAAAGTTGCACGTCCATGTTGGTGATGCTGCGAGCGTGCAAATTGTTGAGATATTTGAAAGTGATGATGTCAGGGCTCTTTCAATACCTGAAACTCGAATAGAAATAGGAAGCGATGCAAACGTCAAATATCAGCAAATTCAGGCTAACCAAAGCCAGGTCTGGCAGCTAGGAAGACTAGACATCCACGTTGGAAAACAATCTGAATTTGATGGAGCAACTGTTGGCCTGGGTGGAGATTATTCAAGGATGGAAACGACATGTAGCCTTCATGGTCGTGGTGCCTCAGCAACTCTCTCGGCAATTTATTTAGGAGACGATGAACAGACGCTCGATTATCGAACATATCAAGAACACATAGGGAAAAACACTCAAAGCAACCTACTGTTCAAAGGTGTCCTCGACGATAAAGCATCATCTATTTACACAGGATTGATAAGGGTCCACAAAGAGGCATCAGGTACCAATGCATATCAAACCAATCGTACGATAAAACTAAGTGAGGATACTTGGGCTGAATCAGTCCCAAATCTAGAGATTGAAAATAACGATGTTCGCTGCAGTCACGCTTCCACAGTCAGCCCGGTTGATGATGACCAACGCTTTTATCTTGAAAGCAGGGGAATCCCTACCGAATCAGTTGATCGGCTCATAGTCCAAGGTTTCTTGAACGAGGTAGTCCAGAAATTACCTATAGAGAGCGTAAATGAAAGCATTCTCAACATGCTCTTGGAGAAGCAACAAAGAGGCCATTCCTAATGGCACTTGTCAATCAACAATCCGAACCGAACCCTGCAATAGAACGAAGACGCCTTTGCGCTCTAAACGACCTATCAGCTGATATGCCCAAGCGAATAATAATTGATGATCTTAAACTCTCTGTTTCCTCTATCAACGGTGCTGTCTACGCAGTTAACGATATGTGTACACATGCAAACTATTCTTTATCTGAAGGCCCCGTTAACCCTGAAGAGCTAACTATCGAGTGCTGGAAGCATGGGGCAGAATTTTGCTTGGTATCGGGGAAGGCACTAACGCTTCCAGCGACAAGACCATTGAATACTTTCGCAACTGAAATAGAAAGCGGGGAAGTGTTCGTATACCTTCCAAAGAAAGGGCAACAGTGAGCGAATTAATTATCACCGATCTTCATGCTAAAGCAGAAGATAAAGAAATTCTTTCAGGAGTTAACCTAACAATACAATCCGGTGAGGTACATGCACTCATGGGACCCAACGGGTCGGGAAAATCAACACTTGCCCACATCCTTATGGGAAGACCCGGATACGAGATAACAAAAGGGCAAATCGTTTTAAATGGAATAAATATCACTGAAAAACCAACGTGGGAGCGAGCGCAGCTTGGATTATTCCTTGCAATGCAATACCCCGTTGAAATTGATGGGGTCACACTCTCAGACCTACTGACCGAATCATCTACTGAGATTCCCGATATCGATGGTCTGCTTTCGGCTGAGTCTTCTTTATTAGGACTAGAAAAGGTTGATCTATCTCGCGGAATCAATTCGGATATGTCAGGAGGGGAAAAGAAAAGAATGGAAACCCTTCAACTAGTTGCAATAAAACCTCAGATAGCGATTCTAGATGAACTTGATTCAGGGCTTGATGTCGATGGACTGAAAGTAGTCAGCAGCCGAATAGAAAGAGCCACTCAAGAGGACGGCCTTGGGGTGCTCGTCATAACTCATTACAGTCGACTTTTGGAAGAACTCAAGCCAGACCATGTCCATATTTTCGTTAACGG
This sequence comes from Acidimicrobiaceae bacterium, assembly GCA_002713485.1. Classification (GTDB taxonomy): domain Bacteria; phylum Actinomycetota; class Acidimicrobiia; order Acidimicrobiales; family UBA8592; genus UBA8592. The sequence goes on along the minus strand of PAWI01000042.1, from coordinate 3,117 downwards.
CAGAATCGTGGATTCTGGTCCAGCAGAATTAGCCAATGAGTTAGAAAAAACAGGTTACGAAAAGTGGACATCGACGCTGGAAACTTCCGTATCGCTTGGGGGTTTATAAGAATGAAACAGCCTGATAGGCAAAAGATTATCCCTATGGCTGACATACTAGAGGGTGAATATAGAGAACTTGCGTGGGAACTTTCAGATACTAGTCTCAGAAAATCTTTTCAATTCAAAGATTTCGCTGAAGCATTTGCATTCATGACTGAGGTTGCAAAAATTGCTGAAGAACTTGACCATCATCCAGATTGGTCCAATAGTTGGAACACGGTTGAGATCTCAATTACAAACCACCAAGCTGGTGGAATAACGGAAATAGATCTTTCAATGAGCGCACGTATCGAAGAAATGGCAAAACAATGGGGGAAATAAACAAAAGTAAAGTTTCCGTAGTTACAGGTGCAGCGTCGGGAATCGGGGCTTCCTTAACCCGCCAGTTAACAGAAAGAGGACATTTCGTATTAGGTGTCGATATCAACCGAAGCGAATTGGACAAACTTTCTGAAGAAACCGGATGTTCTGGAATTGTAGGTGACCTTTCAAGCGAGAAATTTAATCAAGAAGTAGCTTCTCAAGTTCAGAACCTATTTGGGAAGGTAGACAGTGTATTCCTGAACGCTGGCATTCTGGGCAGGGACATAGAACTGCAAGGAACTGACTTTACTACTAATGAACTGGATAGAGAACGATATGTAAAAGCTAGATCTATCAATTTTGATGCTGTGGTCTATGGAACATTAGCAATGGCCCCTCAGTTGGTTAACTCTGGTGGCGGATCAATCATAGTAACAGCCTCGGTCGCTGGAATTACCGCCTGGAACAGGGATCCCTTTTACACTGCTACAAAACACGCAGCTATAGGTTGGGTGCGTGGAATCGCTCCAGCGCTTAGCTCACAAGGGGTTTCTATTAATGCAATATGTCCAGGGGGAGTAGCAACACCACTTGTTGGATTAGATCGCCTAGAGTCCAAGAATCCTAATCTGCTAAATCCGGAAGATGTAGCAAACGCAATGCTAGAAACAGTCGAGGAAGAGGGTACAGGAAAAGCTTACATCGTTAAAGCAGGGCAGGAGCCCATGAGGCAACTCTACAAATTTACGCCTATAGAAGGTTTTCCTGTTTAAGGAGTTGAAAATGAACTTTTCTAGACAAACAGCCATAGTAGGAATAGGGGCCACTGAATTCTCAAAGAATTCAGGTCGAACTCCCATGCAGCTAGCAACCGAATGCAGCTTAAAAGCATGTGCAGATGCGGGAATTGACCCATCCCTCATTAATGGGATCTCAGTGTTTAGTGCGGAGAAAAATACTGAAATTGAAGTCGCCAGAAATTTAGGGATACCTGAACTTACCTTTTTCTCAATGATTCATCATGGAGGAGGTGCACCTGGAGGCGTCATGCAACAAGCTGCGATGGCAGTGCACTCTGGCGTAGCTGATTACGTTCTCGTATATAGGGCGTTCAATGAAAGATCCTGGCACCGATTTGGAACAGGAGTCCAAGGGCGACATCAAAGCCCCGAGGCATTTGATGTGAGCTTTAGCTGGAGCTCTCCATTCGGATTACTTACTCCGGCATCATGGGTAGCGATGTATGCGACTCGGTACATGCATCAATACGGGGTAACGAGCGAAGATTTTGGAACAATAGCGGTAACAGACCGAAAGCACGCAGCAAACAACCCCGCCGCATTCTTTTACCAAAAACCAATAACACTTGAAGACCACCAAAACAGCAGATTCATAGTTGAGCCACTACACCTCCTCGATTGCTGTCAAGAGAGCGACGGGGGGCAAGCCCTTATCGTGACATCTCTTGAGAAAGCCAAGGATCTTAAACAAAAACCGGCAGTCATAGCAGCAGCAGCACAAGGAGTTGCTAAGGATCAACATATGATGAAGTCTTATTTTCGCGAAGACATCACAGGAATACCCGAAATGGGTGTAGTAGCAAGGCAGCTTTGGGACGCCAGTGGCCTTGGGCCAAAGAATATCCAGACAGCGACAATTTACGATCACTTCACACCGCTAGCTTTGCCCCAATTCGAAGAATTCGGGTTCTGTGAGCGAGGAGAAGCAAAAGATTTCATCAAAAATGGAAATATTGAAATCGGTGGTGAACTTCCAATCAATACCAACGGTGGTCAATTAGGAGAAGCCTATATTCACGGAATGAACGGAATAGCTGAAGCCGTAAGGCAAATCCGTGGAACCTCGGTTAATCAGGTCCAAGATGTTGAAAATGTCCTTGTAACCGCAGGTACAGCAGTACCAACAAGCGGACTAATCTTAACTCAGCCAGAGTTATAAAGATCACAATCCTATGCCAAGGGCACACGATAAACATGACAGATCCACTTGCTAAACCAGCGACCAAATACACCATAGATGCTAATTCAAATGCTGGAGCTCTCATTAACTTTGATGATGATAGCGACTTTAAGAGGGCACAACAAGGCCTTATCGCTACTCACGAGACAGGCCGGATTGAACTTGACGGAAGAGCTGTCTGGGATACATCTTCACATGACTTTCTTCGCGAAGGAAAAGAATCACCTGAAACAGTGCACCCTGGCCTATGGCGACAGGGACAGCTGAACGCCCTGCATGGCCTTTTTGAAGTTGCTGAAGGAGTTTGGCAAGCAAGAGGTTATGACATATCAAATATCACTTTTATAGAAACCTGTAACGGATGGCTTATCATTGATCCACTCACAACGAGTTCCACGGCTGCAGCATGTCTCGCCCTCGCAAATAACGTATTGGGTGAGCGACCAGTTCATACGGTCATTTATACACACAGCCATCTTGACCACTTTGGAGGCATTCTTGGGGTTACAACTCAAGAAGAAGTTGATGCAGGAAATGTACGAATCATTGCTCCTGACGGCTTCCTAGAGGAGGTAGTTAAAGAAAACATAATTGCCGGGCCGATTATGGCTCGTCGTGCACATTATCAATTTGGTCCACTCCTACCACCATGGCCACAAGGGCAGGTTGATATCGGGTTGGGGCAATCGCTTCCGCTTGGAGCTTCACACCTCATTCCTCCCACAGAGACAG
>PAWI01000041.1 GCA_002713485.1 Acidimicrobiaceae bacterium | reverse complement strand
AAAGGCTGTGACTGCTAAAGCGGCAACAAATTCAACTACCAATAGGTGGGGCCATACATGGACTTTGTCAACCGGTTTTAACTTCACGTCTTGAATAGAGCCTGACTTTACAACTGCTAGCAGTCTTTGAGTATTTCCAGCGGGTCCAGTTGTAGAAGGTGCAGGAGGTTGAGGTGATGTCACCTCTGTTGCTGCCTCTTTCGTAGCAACAGTCGATGGTCGAGACCCAGCTGCTGCTGTCCTTTCTAGAAGCTCATCGGGTATTTTGCTCTCGGCGGTTGGTGCTTCAGAAGGTGACGAATCGCCTCCTGATGCAGCCCTCTCTTTAGCCTCTTGAGCTCTTTTTAATAAGTGTTCAGGGATTTCAGCCATAATTTTTCTTTCTAGGTCTATAACGGACCTGAGATACCTCCATCTTTCCTTACTCGCCAAAAGTGTATTGCCATAAAGATAACTGCAACAAAGGGGAGCATGAGTACATGCAGTACGTACCATCTAAGAAGTGTGTCTGTACCTATTTCAGCACCGCCAAGAAGCACGAATCGTACTTGATCTCCGAAAACAGGGGTGTACCCCATCATATTTGTTCCTACGGTTACTGCCCAGAGAGCTAGCTGATCCCAAGGGAGCAGGTAACCGGTAAATGAAAGCAAAAGGGTGAGTGTTAAAAGAATAACTCCTATAACCCAGTTGAATTCTCGAGGAGCTTTATATGCTCCATGATAAAAGACTCTTGCCATGTGGAGAAAAACTGCCAAAACCATAAGATGCGCAGCCCACCGGTGCATGTTTCTGACTAACAATCCAAACGTTACTGAAGTCTGGAGGGTGTAGATATCATCCCAAGCTTGTGCAGCAGTAGGCCTGTAGAAGAACATCAGGAATATGCCTGTGACTGTGAGAAGAATAAAAAGGAAAAAACTGAGGCCACCTAGGCAAAGTGTGTAACTAACTTTGACTGCGTGCCGCTTTACCTTTACAGGATGCAGGTGGTATATGAGGCTGTTCATGACAACATATGATCTGTTACGGGGGCTGTCAGAGTACCCTTTTCTAAAGATTGATCCAGGGCGGAAAATTGAATTCCAAGCCTGCGATGCTTTTGTCTTTTCGGAGATATCAGCGAATTTCTCGCCGAGTGACTGTTTGGGCACGTTACTTCCCTACCTTCATATCTTGATCGTTAGATTTGAATCTATTATTTACCATTATTGTCTTAACCCAATCTCATTCCATAGCCGTAGCCATGACTTGGCATTCTTTGATGAATATCTCCGTCTGCTGGAGGATCTTCTATTTTTCCTAAAATAATTACTCCTGTTGGGCAGCGATCGACGCATAAGGCGCATCTAGTGCAAACGTCATCATCGATTGTAAAAATTACGTGATCAGCAGGGTCGTCTCCGGGTTGCTCTGTTCCTATGGCTTCATCAATCGCACCGGTCTGGACCATGTGAATACACTTCCATGGGCAGATATCAACGCAGCCTTCGCACATTATGCATTCTGATTGGTCTATGTGAATGAACTGTTTAGGTTTAACAGCTTTTGAGAGCCATTCGCGATCAACTTCTTGAAGGACATAGTCATCTCGGAATTCGGGTAGTGGTGGATTAGCGTCAAGAACACCCATTTATGAAGTCCCTTCTCTAAGTAATGGTCGGCCGTATGTAGATTCTTCGATCTCTGGAGGTGCTACTTTCCCTCTATTTTGCCATACAGACCAGAGAGCTACATTGGCTACTAGACCAAGTCCGTAAATAACCACGACTATTAGGTGACCTACGACGAGGTAGTTAAGTTGGAATGGGAGTGCCCATTGAATGATTCCTTCTCCATTGGTAAAGCCAAGCCCAGTAGGTCCAATTAGTTCTTTGTCTGCTCTCCATGACAGTCCTGCTTCGGTAAAGGTTAGCCATTGATGAGGCACTACTCCGTATATCCAGAAGAGATAAAGAAATACATAAACGGACCAAACGTTTGCTTCTCCCCAAGTAGCCTCGTTGTCAATTGGCCTACGTTTCGCATATTCAAGTATTCCCGCAGTCATAAGGACACCAATTATCCAGCTCAATACAAAAGCTGTGTTAAGGAAAGGGAATTGTCGACCATTAGCGTCTCTGGTAAGTCCAACCCAAATGGCAACGATTCCGAAGATGGCTACGGTTGACGTAATCATCGCTCCATAGAATTTTGTTACTACTACATCAACAGGCCGTTTTTGAGCCACTTTTTTCTTCCCCTCGTGAGTGGTTCACAAGTAAACTTTTGCTCACTTTGAGCATAAGTGCTTATCTAATTTTTACCACGACATTTTAGCTGTCTACACATCGTGGCACCCTTCTTAAAGAAAAGGGTGAATTATATAATTTAAGTTTATTTCCTTACGATTTGTTTATTGCATAAAGGAGGAATTAAAGGCGTATTTTTCAATAATTTTGGCTGTTTCTTAGCTGCTATTTTCAATAAAATTATACTTTTCTTATAGTGAAGATCTTCTGTTTCGGATAGTTGTTAGTTATCTGCCATTTATCCAAAATGAGGCGTCTTGACTAGGCGCAAGTTGGGAATAGAGCACTATTCTAGGTTGAGCAGTATTAACTTTAACTTTTTTTGCTTGAGTTAATTCTGGTGGAAGAAAAGAGGGTAGTCTACCAAGTGCACAGATCTGACTATAAAAGATGTAGCCATGTTGCTTTGTTTGCGAAAGTAAACAGTAATGTTGACTTAGCACTGGATAGCTGCCTTGGAGGCTGTTGTGGTTGAAATTCCAGATTATTTACTCGAAAGATCGCGAGAGGCTCGTGCTCGTCTATCAGGTGCTCCTCCTGGTGATAGTCAGAGTGACGCTACCGAGACAGCAGTTGTGGCTGCCGCAGAGTCTGCCCCAGCTGAACCAGTTTCCACTGCACCTGAGATTGAGAAAGTTGAGCCTCCTAAACCCATCGCCCCTTGGGTCATTGCTGCAAAAGAGCGAAAGAAAATACCGGTATGGATGGCTCCTGTGGCGCTTTTTCTTCCCATTTGGGCGTTCATGATATGGGGTACTCTTGAGGCACCATCTTACGACACAGAGGGGCCTATAGCTGCTGGTGGTGCTGTCTATGCTCAATGTTCTGCCTGTCACGGCGCTGGTGGCGGAGGAGGTGTGGGCTATCAACTCAACGACGGTGAGGTTCTAAAGACTTTTCCAGATGTAGAGAGTCACGTTGCGTGGGTCGTGAACGGATCGTCCGCCGCAGGGACTCCATATGGCAACCCCGATCGTGAGGGTGGCCAACGAATTTCTCAAAATCAGGGAGTTATGCCGAATTTTGCTGCGCTTGAGTCTTACGAGATCTTAGAAGTNGTGCTTTACGAGCGTGTTACTCATGGTTTACAAGATGCTTCAGCTTTAGANGCCTACGTCTTATGGATAGAGGCAGGAGACCTTCCTGATTGGGAAGTCGGCGTATCACCACAATCAATTTTTGCGAGCTTTCTGGAATTCCTTGAAATGAACCCTGAGGCTAAAGAAGCATACGAAGAAAACTTAGAAGAAGCATCTGGGTGAAATAACGTGCAATCATGGTATTGTGATTGACCCTTCGCTTTCTCAATTGTGGAAACAGCTCTCAAGCCATGGCTCATTGGTTCAAGAAGCTCACCTGAAAGATCTATTAGTTGAAGACCCTTCACGTGTTGAAGGTCTGTCATTTGAAATTGACAATTTANATGTTGATTTNTCNAAGCAAATGTTGACTAAAGAAACGCTTGATTTACTAGTAGCGCTGGGTAACGAACTCAACCTTTCTGAAAAGATCGATAATTTATTCGCTGGGGAGATAGTGAATGTCTCTGAAAATCGCCCCGCCCTTCACACAGCTCTTCGACTTTCAAATGGANGTCGCACCGATAAAAGTCGGGTAATTAAAGATGAACTTGATAAAGCTAAAGAGTTTTCTCTTCTAGTTCGATCTGGTAAGTGGATTGGTGCAACAGGTAAACCGATCGAAGCAATTGTAAATATCGGCATAGGTGGATCACATCTGGGTCCTCTTATGGCCAACACGGCGTTACGGTCATTTGCAAAAGAGGAGATGGAGTGCAGATTTGTTTCAAACATTGACCCAGCAGATATCNACTCCAAACTTCATTCATTAGATCCTGAGTCAACCATATTAATTATTAATTCAAAATCATTCGCTACTGCGGAGACAATTNCGAATGCCANGACGGCTATTACGTGGCTTACTGATTCATTGGGTTCTAAGAAAGAGGTNGTGGCTCAACATGTTGTTGCCGTCACAGCTAATCCNGATGTAGCTGAAAGCTTTGGGATCCTAAAGGAAAACATCTTTTCCATATGGGATTGGGTTGGAGGTAGGTTCTCTGTCTGTTCCTCTGTAAGTCTTGCCGTAATGATTGCGGTGGGCCCTGAGAATTTTCAACTCATGCTCGATGGGGCCCGAGGCATTGACGANCATTTCAGATCAACTGACTTGTCAAGAAATNTTCCAGTACTTATGGGTTTGATTGGTGTNTGGAACCGAAATTTTTTAGGTTATGGAAATCATGCTTTACTGACCTATTCGGAAGACTTAAAGTATTTCCCCTCTTATCTTGAACAACTAGAGATGGAAAGTAATGGGAAGCAGACCCGTCTTGATGGCAATAAAGTCACTCAACACACTAGTCCTGTTGTACTAGGTGGAGTAGGAACTGACGCGCAACACAGTTTCTTTCAACTTCTTCATCAAGGAACAACAATCATCCCCTCTGATTTCATAGTCTTTTGTAAACCCTCNANCTCATCGGATNTTTTACCTGATGAAATAATTCTAAAGCAGCATGAGGTACTCGTAGCGAATTGTTTTGCGCAGAGTAAAGCACTTGCTATCGGTTCCGACCATGAGGCAAATGATCATAACTCGGATGGGAACAGGCCAAGTACGACTATTTTAGGAACCCGTTTAGACCCCTATACGCTTGGTCAACTTATTGCTCTCTACGAGCACAAGGTATTTACGATGGGAGCTATCTGGCATATCAATAGTTTCGANCAGGGTGGAGTCCAGCTNGGCAAAACACTCGCANCTNATATCACAAATNATCTCGCTAGNAACTCCGATTTCTCTGGTCATGACCCTTCGACGAAATCGCTTCTATCTATNTACGAGCAGAGACGAGGCCTTTAACTGGCCGACAAACTACAAGCCATTAATATCTCTTTACCTGNAATTACTTNCNAATTATCTCGGCAACTGTTTGTTCAGCCACCTGTAAAGTTTGGTGAATCACATCGCTTGTATGAGCAAGGCTGGGGAATAAGGCTTCGTATGGGCCTGGAGCTAAAGCAACTCCTCGTTTCAACATTCCATGAAAGAACTTTGCGTACATTCCATTTTCTGCAGCTGATTGAGCTTGATCAAAGTTAATCGGATTAGATTTAGTGAAAAAAATGCTTAGTAGTGGCCCCACTCTAGGAACTGTTGCTTCTATTCCAGCAGTTCTAAAAATCTCTGATAGNCCGTCACTTAGTTGTTTCGCTGCTGTCGTAAGAGTCACATACGCAGCNTCGTTGTTCAATATCTGTAATTGAGCTATGCCAGCTGCAGTGGCAATTGGATTCCCTGACAATGTTCCTGCTTGGTANACATCCCCTAGCGGAGCGACNTTGCTCATTAGTTCTTTGGAGCCGGCATAGGCCCCCATAGGCAGTCCGCCGCCGATTACTTTACCGAAACACCAAAGATCAGGCTGCACTCCATACCATTGAGATGCTCCTCCTTTAGCTAGCCTNAAACCAGTAATCACTTCATCAAAGATAAGTAAGACACCCTTTTCATCACAAGCCTTTCGGAGTTCAAGTAAGAAATTTGATTTAGGAGGCACAATACCCATATTCGCTGGAAGAGGTTCAAGTATTAAGGCTGCGATTGACTCATCAAGTTCAGGGATTTCATTCCAAGGGGCCACGATAGTATCCGCTACTGCACTCTTAGGAACACCTGCTGAGCCTGAGATTCCTTGATTTGCTACCCCGCTTCCTCCGGCAGCAAGAAGGCTGTCTGCGTGACCATGGTAATGCCCAGAGAATTTCATAATCTTATCTCGACCAGTAGCTCCTCTTGCGAGACGAATGGCAGTCATTGTGGCCTCNGTACCGCTTGATACGAGACGAACCATTTCAACTCCCTTAACACGATGGCAGATTGCTTCTGCAATCGTAATTTCAGCCAAAGTCGGGGCTCCATATGTAGCTCCGTTACCTGAGGCTTGTTGAATAGCATCAATAATTTGTGGGTGAGAGTGCCCGACAATGCCNGGACCGTAACTCATNACGTAATCTATGTATCTAGCACCTTCACTGTCCCATACANATGGTCCTTCTGCTTTNCTAACNAAGTACGGAGTGCCTCCAACTGACCTAAATGAACGNACAGGGGAATTCACACCTCCTGGTATTACTTGATTAGCTCGAGCAAAGTAATCCTCATTCAAAGACATCCAGCTATTTCCTTCGCGAAATACGTCAGAATAAAATTAGCCCCAGACCTTTTAACAGCGGTTAGTTGTTCGATAGCTACTTGTGTCTCATCTATCCACCCTTTTTCCCCTGCAGCTTTAATCATGGAGTACTCGCCGGAGACATGGTACGCCCCTATGGGAACATCTGTTAATTCTCTAGCCTGTGCGATGATATCAAGGTAGGTTACGGCCGGTTTGACCATAATCATGTCTGCACCTTCGTTGAGATCTGCCTTAATCTCNTTCATCGCTTCGCGCTTATTTCTCCAATCTTGTTGGTAGGATTTCCGGTCACTATTTTCTAACGACACATTTACAGCCTCTCGGAAGGGACCATATAGCCCTGATGCATATTTAGCTGAGTAAGCCAAAATAGGGGTCTCTAAATTGTTGTTACCATCTAATGCTTGTCGAATTGCCGCCACTTGTCCGTCCATCATCCCACTAGGAGCAATCACATCGGCGCCAGCGTTAGCTTGGGCTATAGCAATTTTCTTATACAGATCAAGCGTTAGATCATTATCAATTGACCCATCATCATTNACAACTCCACAATGCCCATGGTCTGTATATTCGTCGACACATAGATCTGACATGATCACTAGATCATCTCCGGTAACACTTTTGCAGTCAGCTATTGCTTGCTGCACGATTCCGTTTGGATCCCATGCTCCTGAACCAGTTGCATCTTTTTCTGCTGGAATTCCGAAAAGAATAATGCTCGGTATGCCCAGATTCCGAATCTGATCTATCTCACCTTTGAGAGAATCTCTGGTGTGTTGAAAGACTCCAGGCAGTGAAGCAATAGGTTGAGGCTCGGTGATTCCTTCTCGCACAAACAGAGGCGCAACAAAGTCGTCAACACTTAGGGTTGTTTCAGAAATCAAACGCCGTATCGCCCCGCTCTTTCTGAGCCTTCGAAGTCGTTGCTGAGGGAATGTCACCTTTTCAGTATAAGAGCGTGTTTCTTCAGTTAAACCTCAGAACTTTCTGAGGTCCTTCACATTGGATTAACGAACTCTTTCAGACATTGAAGGATGCCTGATGAATCGTGTGGATTTGCTTCACGGCATACCTTGAGGTTGTTCTTCTTTACTTCTTCTGAGGTAACGGGACCGATAGATATGATTTGCTTAGGTATATTTTCTTTCCCGTACATTTCAATAAAGTTAATTACGGTTGAGGGAGAAGTGAAGATTATAAATTCAGCATTTTCTTCATCGTTATCAAACGGTTGAAACTGTTTAGGCCTAATTGATTTGTACGAATGAACCACAAGAACATTCCAGCCTCTTTCTTTAAGTGTTGTAGGTAGAAGTTCTCTAGATTTCGCCGCTACAGAAAGGAGTACATTATTATTTCCTTCTGGGGAGGGGAAGATCTCCAATAGTGACTCAGCGACATGTTGATGTGGACTCAATATTGCAGTTAAGCCAAGGTTATTTAATGCTTTTTCAGTAGCAGATCCTATGACAGCTATTTTAGGATATGTCTGGATATCTAATTCTTTTGAAGCTTTAACGAACTCAGATACACCATTAGTTGAAGTGAGAATGACCCATTCGTAATTTGAAAGGGTTTGGAGAGCTCTTCTAAGCGAAGCTCCTTGGTCATCGGGCACGGTAATTTCAAGAGCAGGGCGTGCTATCACTTTGAAACCCAACCCGTGTATCGCTTCAATCAACTCCGTGCTCTGGCTTTCAGCCCGTGTGACGACGACAGAAGGTCTCTCTAGTTGGTTTCCATTGGAATCCATTATTTTTTCTCTAACAGTTCGAGTAGCTCTTTCGCAGCCAATTGTCCAAGAATGTCAGGGTTTACGCCGACACGATCATCATGAAAGCTTTTCCCAGTTTTACTGTCGCTAATGAATGATCGTATCCGTATTTGGTTTTCTTCTAGACAGGCGTGAGCGCCAACTGGGTGGCTACAATCCGCTCCTATTTCTTTNAGAAATGATCGCTCAANATTCACCAAATTACGTGTTGAAGGATTTTCAATCGTTTCTAAAGCATAAATTACTTCCGAGTTGTTACTCAAGCATTCAAGACCTATAGCTCCCTGTCCTACTTGGGGGATCATGATATCTGGTTCAAATATTTCAATAATTTCAGGATTTATTTTCAATCGTTCTATTGCTACAGCGGCGATGATTATGGCATCGAAATCTTTCGCTTTTTCTAGTCGAGTATGAATATTGCCCCTTAATTCATGGAAGGAAATATCAGGTCGAATCGCAGCCAGTTGAGATTTTCTTCTCACAGACCCCGTCGCTACTCTCGCACCCGGTTTTAGATCGTTTAGCCTACTTCCTACCAAGGCATCTCGGGGGTCTCCACGGTCTGGAACTGATGCTAAAACAAGCTCAGATGGNGANTCGGATGGTAAATCTTTNAGGGAATGAACAGCAAAATCAGCTTGCTTGTTTATCACACATGATTGTATTTCTTTAACGAAAATACCCTGTCCACCAATCTCATGCAGGGGACTTTTCTGGTCTTTATCTCCACTNGTTTGCACAATTACTGGNTCAACTTGAAATCCCTGTTGTTCAAGTAATGTCGCGATGTGATTGGTTTGCCACATGGCAAGAGGACTTCCACGCGTAGCCGCTCTTAGTTTCATCCCTTTAGGTTACTAGAGATTAAAGAGTTCACGAAGCGCGTCGGCTAAACGTTCTCCTCGNGGAGATCCGGCGGCTTCATTTAAAGAAACGGTCGGGTCATGAAGTATTTTCCCTAGCATTCCTTGTGTAAGTAACTCGATTAGATCCCGCTGTTCATCTGTGAAACTTTCGAGTCTTCCTTCGTAGCGTTTAAGTTCTGTCTGGCGGATTTCTTCTGCCCCTTCGCGAAACTCAGCAATTAACGGTGCAACTTTTCGGGCAGATTGCTGATCGAGGAAACGATTCGTTTCTTCACTAATTAAGGAACGGGATTTCCCAAGGTCACTCTCCCACACTTTCCGCTTTGGTTCGACAAAGGTTTGTAAATCTTCCATATCTAGCAAAACAACATTTGAGAGTTCACTGACTTCTTGGTCTATGTCTCGGGGTATTGCGATGTCAATTATGAGTAGTGGTTTATTGATGTGGTCTGATAAATCATCCTTTGAAAACAGAGTGTGAGCAGCTGCGGTACTNGAGATGAAGCAATCAAATTGTTCAAGGGAAGAAGGAATGTGGCTGATTTCAATTGCTTCGCCACCAAACTTTTCAGATAAATCTNTAGCTTTCTCTAGGTTTCGGTTTGCGAAAGTGATTTTCCCTGTNTTGAGTTTTGAGAGAGCATTGGCCATTCCTTCACCCATTTCACCAGCACCAAGGATGAGAATATTTTTTTCTTCTAGCCCCTTAAGATTTTCTTCAGCCATTTCTATGACTGCNCGAGCTATNGAGGGTGCTTGCTTAGTTAAATTCGTTTCGGTTCTGACTCTTTTGCCAACCTCTAAGGCTCTTCGGAATACAGCATTAATCGTTGGCCCACAAGTACTCTCTAGTTGTGCTNTTTGCCAGGCGACTTTTACTTGATGCTGAATTTCATTTTCACCTGTTACAGCTGAATCTAATCCACAGGTTACCGAGAACAAATGACGGACAGCTTCGTTCTCATAATGCACATATAAATAATCATTAAATTCGTCTGGAGGTAAGTCAGCTAAATCTGAGAAAAAGTCTCGCGCATCTTGGTAAGCGCCATGGAATTTTTCAGCAAAAACATAAAGCTCTGTTCTATTGCAGGTTGATAGGATAACTGCTTCACTAATATGCCTTCGTGACTTAACGCTTAGCAACGCCTTGGGTAATTCTTCACTTGAAACAGCGAACGACTCNAACAAGTCGAGAGGCATAGTTCTGTTATTTAATCCGATTATTACAAGAGACAAACTGCGATTCCTTGTCTTGTTAACTTCCCAATTGCTATACCTCTAGCATCGCTGATACGACTCATTCGTGCCAACCCAAAACCANATAGATTCTGTGCTGAGGTGCTTTTCCTTACTTTAAATCTATCGTAATTTAGCGTCACTGATAATTGCTGAAGAAAATTATCTTGCTAGGAAGAACAATTGGAGAAGACTCGCAAAGAGAATTATTCCTAAGAGNACGAAAACACCTATTGATGTAGCTTTTCTCATGGTTTTTCCTTAAGTGTGATCATCGTTGAGGTCTCTGATATNGCAGACCCGCTTTCAATTTTCAGTTGTTGCCCTTCACCTACTCTTATTTCTTCTGCTACTGATCTTCCATACGCAAACAATGCTAGTAAGCCCGAGGCATCTGAGATGATTCCTATTTCAGTCTCAGACAATTCGCTGAAGGCAGAAACTTTTCTTACNGTTCGAANATTTTCTCCCATGTGGATGATGAGATTGTCGCCAAAGTCTTTGATATCGTCTTCAGAAATATTGAGTTGGAGATTCCCAAAATGATCCTGCCATAGGACTTCTGCTAAAAGGAACTCTCCTTCAAAGGAAGATACCGGCATCAACCCTGGTTGGAGAGAAAGTTCAGGTACCGGGTTTCCTAATTCCTCTAAGGGAGTCCCAGCACATAGGTGCGCGGACACAGGGCCAAAGATATCTCTTCCATCAAATGTTGAGGCGTATGTAGGAATATGGAAATCAGGATTATCNAACTCAACTGCTTGTGTGACTTCTCCAACCATCGCTATTGCNAGGGCAAGAAGCCCATTGTCTGGACCTACAAAGATATATTGCCCATTATTGACTTCTATGGCNANTCCCCTTCTATCNCTCCCGACCCCTGGATCCACAATTGCAAGTACTACACCGGGTACTAGATATTGTGATGCCCTTGCTAACGCAAGGCCACCAGCTCGGATATCATGGGGTTTAATTCCATGAGTGATATCAATAATTGAAACATCTTTAACAAGTGAGTGAATTACTGATTTCACTACTCCGACAAATTCGTCCTTTGTCCCNTAGTCACTTANNAAACTAATTGTGTTGTANTGNTAAGATCCCACNTACAAATTGTATCGCTACNGGCTTCTCATCAGTNTCGGTTTTGNGNAGAACTAACCGGTCTGATTATAACGGCTAGCCAAGAANGTATTTANNTCGTCTTCGCGGATTCGATAGGACTTCCCNACCCTGACAGCGCCCAAGTCTCCAGCTTTTATAAGTCTGTAAACNGTCATTGAGGAAACTCTCATTAGATCTGCAACTTCTCCTACGGTCATAAAGTTTGGGAGTGATGCGTTGTTCTTTTGCANTTGTAACCTCAATCTCTCTAGAAGCGTCACCTTAGGCGCTTGGTTGAAAAGTGCAAATCCTATTTTAAATAGATTTAAGCACCCAACTCTTTTGATCTGTCCGTCGCNGCGGAGATCGCTTTATNTATCAGNGAGAGGAAATCATTTGATTGAAGTTCACTTATTGCAGCAGCGGTTGTTCCATTTGGAGATGTAACCGATGCTCGTAACTCTTCGGGTGAAGTTCCCGATTTCGCTAATAATGTTGAAGCTCCAAGCAATGTTTGACGCGTTAAGATATCTGCGACAGTGGGGTCTAACCCATTATTGATTCCAGCTTGAGTCATCGCTTCTGCTAGGAAGAACAAATAAGCAGGACCTGACCCGCTTAACCCNGTAACAGCGTCAAGGGTACTTTCGTNCACTATCACNACTTCGCCTACGGCTGAAAGAATTGAGCTTGCCCAATCGAGATCCTCTGATGTTGCAAATGACCCTGGAGCAATTGCAGACATGCCTTCTCTAACCATGGATGGAGTATTCGGCATAACTCTTAAGACTGCCGTCTGGGAGNTGAGTNGGGACTCAATTNNGGCAATAGTTACGCCNGCAGCAATTGATATAANNCGAAGNGGATCGGAATTACTNAGTTCTTGACAAATATTGNGAACAAGTTGNGGTTTCACCGCTAGTANNTAATTGTCTGAGGNCACTAAGNTTACCTGAGAAAGGAGTCTCTTTATACTTTTTCTGGAGCTCATCGCGNCTGGAGTCATCTGGTTCAANCACTGATATTTCATCAGCAGGTGCCCATTCAGCTGCAAGAAGGCCTGATAATAGGGCTTCACCCATTTTGCCACCACCTACGATTGAAAGCTTCTTTCCCATGTTGTAAAGCTAGTAGCTTTGTGAACGCTTTGAGCATCTTTTAAAAGTTTCAGTTTATGTCAATTATGAAAATCGTGAAGCAAATCCTATTTTCAACGCAGGTTTGAAAGTTAATTCAATGGTTGCGTAGATACTCCCGACCATCCAATCAAGATTATTTTCAGAAATCCATTGATTATGTAATTCTCCCGTTAAGTAAACAGCGTTCTCCTGGCCTATTGAAAATGATAAGTTATGCAATTTATTGTTTCGCGCCAAAAGATGTCGATAGAAATCTTCTTTATTCTCCTCAGGTTCGGGCATAACGTATGTTTCAAAATGAAGTGTTCGCTGACGCAGAGTTATCAGAACCATATAATTTTGTTTTTCTTCACCGGTTACTCTTACGTACCAACGTGAATCACTTTTGTCAAAGTCTGCTGACTGTATGACTTCATCTTCAGATATTCGAGTTTTTAGCCATAAGTCAATTTTTTCTTTAATCAAGGCTAATTCTTCGTTTGGTGTTGGGTTATCGGCCATCTGCGTTACCGACACTCAACTAGGGCTTTAGAACTAGCAGATTCATAAATTTCTAAAAGGCATTCTGCGGTTTGTCCCCACGTAAACTGCGAGGCTTTCTCAACCGCATTCATTGCAATCTCAGTTGATTCAAGAGGGTCAGTGAGAAGTTGACTTAGGGACTGTGCATAGAAGGAGGGGTCCCAACCTTCTACCAAAATCCCAGTTTTGTTATTTTCTATCAGATCCCGAAGACCACCGACGGAAGATGCAATGACTGGTATTCCACACGCTGCAGCTTCTAGGGCTACGAGTCCAAATGACTCTGAGCGACTTGGAACAAGTACCACGTCAGCAGCCCGATAATAGGTGCTTAAAATATGATGTGGTTGAGGTGGTACAAAGATTACCTTTTTTTTGCCTTCAATATTTTCAGCTATGGAGCGTATCTTTTTTTCATATGTGGACCCATTCTGGCCACTTGCGCCTCCTACTATAACCAGAGTGGCGTTATCATTT
>PAWI01000040.1 GCA_002713485.1 Acidimicrobiaceae bacterium | reverse complement strand
CACGGAAACAGTCATATCGTCCATGACCATTCGGAGGATTAGATACTCTTTGCGTGAACCAAATATTGTCTTTACTTTTTTCTCTTCGACTATCGCAGCCCCATGATGAGGGTATACGACTCTGTCACCTACTTTGAAGGCCATTTCTCTCCATTGATTTAATCGTTCTTTAAGGATGCCATTTCCCAGAGCAGAACGCACACCATTTTTGAATAAGTTCAACCGCATTCTTAGTAGATAGTTGNGCAGACATATTAGGGTTGCGATATGGCAGAGAGAAAATGGGTAGCTGGCGTCGACGGAGCGCAGAAAGGCTGGATTGTCGCATATGTGCCATTACGTAAAGGAAAGGGGTCTTACCTCCAAAGATACGAGCATTTTTCTGATGTGAAATTAGAGACAGACGCTATGAATTGCCAAGCTNTAGCGGTTGATATGCCAATGGGCTTATCAGATGAANCTAATAACAAAATCGATCAAGAGTTACGAAAGCGACTAGGGCAGAGAAGATCTTCTCTTTTCCCCACACCATCGTCCGGTGTACTGAATGCACAAACATATGAAGAAGCACTAAAACGCAACCGTGAAATCACGGGGAAAGGCATATCTATACAGGCCTGGAATCTAGTACCTCAGATACGGCAAGTACGGAAGGTGATACGACCCACCGATACTGATCAGTTTGTGGAATGCCATCCCGAGTCATCCTTTGCTGCGATGACAGACNGCCCACTGCTTTCAAAAAAAACAGAACAAGGNGTCATCCAACGCATTGGATTGCTTGAGCAGTTCGTTCCGGATCTTGAAAGTGTTTTGAGCACTCTTCCCAGAAAATGTAAAATTGACGACGCATTGGATGCCTTTGCGGCTGCTTGGACAGCGAAGAGATACGTTCGGGGCAAATCCGTGATAATCGGCGGACGCGACTACGATAAACAAGGNTACCCACTGCGAGTAATCATTTAGAGTTTGGAGGAGACATGGGTGGAAGATTAGAAAACAAAGTCTGCTATATTACCGGTGCAGCTTCGGGAATCGGACTNGCATGTGCTGAACGACTTAGTGCCGAATCAGCTACCGTCATTGGCTCGGATCTCCAGTCGTCAGATGAATGGAATACGCATGTTGCCGGTCANGATTGCTTCTACGAACTTGATGTCAGAGANGAACAAGCGCAGATGGATGTGGTGTCAAGTATTNTTGAGTCATACGGTCGAATTGATGCTGTCATCACATCCGCTGGAGTCGCCGGAGGTGGACCAGTTCATTCAATCGATTTGGAGAACTGGCAACACGTACAGGATGTNAATCTCACCGGAACAATGTTGACGATTAAAGCCGTGTTGCCAACAATGATGGAACAGCGATCAGGGAGTATCGTCACCNTCGCAAGTATTGANGGAATTGAGGGATGTGAAGGCGGGTCAACATATAACGCGTCTAAAGGCGGAGTGATCCTTCTAACTAAAAACCTAGCGAACGATTATGGAAGGCTTGGGATACGAGCCAACGCAATATGTCCTGGCTTTATTCGCACACCCATGTTTGAAGCAACGGTTTCGCTGATGGGAGAACGAGCCGACAAGATAAAGGACCAGCACAAGCTTGGCCGCTGGGGGGAAGCGAGTGAAATAGCGGGTGCAGCCTATTTCCTTGTNAGCGATGATTCATCATTCGTTACAGGAGTTGCTTTGCCAGTCGATGGTGGGTACACAGCTGGGCACTGGTACGGNCTGACTACCCTCATGGGGCTTGAATAAACTAATCAAACACAACTTCAAACATCAGCGGCCATAACTTTCCTGTTAATAAGAAACTTTCTGACGCTTTGATGTACGCGATGCCATTCAANACATTCGCATCGCTAACGCCTTCGTAAGTTTGGAGAACTGAGGCGTCAATGACTGCATCCACATGGCCAGATGACATATCAATTGCGATAATGGTATTNGTCTGCCACATGTTCGCATAAATATGATCGTTAACACATTCAAGTTCGTTCAATCGATTCACGCTTACCAAATCACTCGTAATTTGCAATTTTCCAGTTATCTCAAATGTTTTTGGATCGCGAAGCGTTAAAGAGTCACTGCCATCTGACATGTAGAGTGAAGTGCCATCAAAGCACAATCCCCATCCTTCGCCATCATATGCGAACTGATCAATCAGGNAGAGCGTTTCAATGTCGTAGACGAATGCTTTGCCACTTGTCCACGTTAACTGAATGACGGTGTCATCAACGATGGCTATACCTTCACCAAAAAACTGGGGGGCAAGAGGAACATTCCGAAGTACTTTCCCATCGGATGCATCAATTTCAGTAAGTTCTGAGGAACCGCGAAGCCCTCGGCTTTCGAAGAGTCTCTCTCCATAGAACTCCAACCCTTGNGTAAAAGCAGTTTCATCGTGCGCCCTAGTGCCTAGTACTCGCATGGTTACCACTTGACTTTGCGCTACGTCCGGTTTCACTGGGCTGACACTAGGCGAAGGCGTAGCGACAGGAGTTGGAACCGCAACTACTTGCACTGGAGTTGGTGTAATCGTAACCATCTCGGTGGAAACCGAAGGAATGTTTTCAGCATTGTCACTACACGCCAGAAGGGAGCAGAGAACAAATAATATAACCGCTATTCGTTTGATATCTTTTCCCACTATTTTGCGAAACTACTCTGAGGTAAGTTGACGGATTTGTTCTTCAGTGAAACCAATTTCCATCAAAACACTTTCAGTATGTTCACCTAAACCGGGAGCCACATGTGAAGGTTCCCAAGGTGTGCCCGCGAAATCACAGGGTGTTGAGACCATGCGGGTGGAAGAAATTCCATCAGGGACATCAACAAACAATCCCGCTTCTTCACTTTGAGGGTCAGCCAAAACATCATCGATGCTATTTACGGGCGCCCAAAAGAAATCCGGTTCGGAGTCAAAAATAGGTACCCATTCGCTCAGAGACTTTTTCGCGAATTCTGCATCAAGGAGGCTGATAAGCTCAGCAGCGTTTATAGCTCGAGATCGAGGGTCGGCAAACCGTTCATCTTCCATCCATTCCGGATGCCCAACAACTTTACAAAGCGGAGGCCAGTGGCGAAGTCCCTCTAACCCAACAATCCAAAATCGTTTTCCATCTCCGGCAATGTAGTTATTTATAGCGACATTCCCCATGGTCTCTCTTTTCCCGACTGACAGCGTCATGCCCCATAGCAAAGCAATATTCATATCAAAACCAACCGTGTACGCACCTTGCCGATATAGAGAAGTTGAAACAAATTGACCTTTGCCAGTCTTTTCGCGCGAATATAGCGCAGCTGAAATAGCTGCTACAGCCGAGATGCCAGTGTTGTGATCACCCATCCCGCCGCGTTGGAACGGAGGGTTGCCATCATCTGGAGTTAAGAGACTGGCAATGCCTGAACGTGCCCAAAACGCGGCGACATCATACGCTGGCTTATCCGCATCAGCCCCTTCATTACCGTATCCTGTGATTCCGCAATAGATCAGCTGATCATTTTGGGAAAGCAGTGTTTCGTGGTCGAGTCCGAGGCGCTTCAAAGCACCCGTTCTGAGATTTGTGATAAAAACGTCTGCGCTCCCAATCAATGACATAGCGACATCAAGACCCTCTGATGTGCTCAAATCTAAAACAACAGACCTTTTACCCCTGTTATCTAATTCAAACGGGGGATTGTTAGGCATGTCTCCCCCTAACATTCGCTGAAACGACCTCGCCGGATCACCCGATGGAGGCTCAATCTTAATCACATCAGCGCCCCAATCAGCCAATAGACCCGCAGCAGCCGGTCCAGCAACCCACACACCTAATTCAACTACACGAACTCCTTCCATGGGTCCAGACATCATACCTCCTAACGTAATTCCCATAGCTTAGGTGCATTGAATCAATTAAGTGAATCCCCATTAGAACATATATTCATACCTTCAGACACGAACAATAAACCTCGGAAGACTTTCTCTGCTACAACAGAGACATGTCAGATCATTACGAATACCCATATCCCTCCACAGAACTTGAATCACAATACCCTTTTCACCCATACGACCATCACCGAATCCCTGAATACGATATGGAACAGCGAGCTCTGTCTTTTTTTGAGGAAATGAATACACGAAGAAGCATCAGGATGTTCAGCTCGGAACCTGTCCCGCAACAACTCATAGAACTAGCTGTACGCACAGCATCAACTGCACCATCTGGTGCACACAAACAGCCATGGACATTCATCGCTACCCAGAATAACGACATAAAGAAAGCGATCCGTGACGCGGCTGAAGAAGAAGAACGCACAAATTACCTAGAAAACAGAATGAACACTGATTGGCAAAAAGCTATCGCTCCGTTGGGAACCGACCACCACAAAGAATTTCTTGAAATAGCGCCATGGGTAGTCGTGCTATTCGAACAACGCTACGAGATATCCCAAGATGGCACCCAATTAAAAAACTATTACGTCAAAGAAAGCGTCGGAATAGCCGCAGGNCTNTTNATAGCAGCCATCCACCTAATGGGTCTCTCAACACTTACGCATACCCCATCCCCAATGAAATTCCTTAATCAGATCTTGGAGCGCCCTACCAATGAGCGACCATTTTGCCTATTCCCCATCGGATACCCGTTAGATGGTGTCAAAGTCCCAGATATCCGTCGCAAAGAACTCAATGAAATCTTCCGCCTCCTCTAGCCGAGCCCCTATACCGAATGTAAAATAAACAAGAACATAAAAAGGGGAAGCAGTGTCATACGATCTAGTCATTACCGGCGGAACAGTTGTTGACGGGACAGGAGTTGCAGCGTTCCAAGCCGACATAGCAATACGAAATGGCAAAATCCAAGACATAGGACAAGATCTATCAACAGAGTCCGCAAACGTCATTGATGCAACCGAAAAGATTGTAACACCAGGGTTTGTGGATATTCACACACACTATGACGGCCAAGCAACATGGGACGGGCTTCTTGAACCTTCCTCTGGGCACGGCGTCACAACAGTCGTTATGGGTAACTGCGGAGTAGGATTCGCTCCAGTACGTCCGGGTCAAGAAGAATGGCTCATCCAATTAATGGAAGGGGTTGAAGACATCCCAGGAACCGCACTTTCTGAGGGAATGGAATGGGGGTGGGAATCATTTCCCGAATACCTTGATGCCCTTGATGGAAAAGAATACGCAATCGACATCGGATCCCAAGTAGCTCACGGCGCTATTCGGTCTTACGTTATGGGTGATCGAGGATCAAATAATGAACCCGCAACTGCTACCGATATCGCTCAGATGAAAAAACTTGTACACGAAGCGATAGACGCAGGAGCTCTTGGCGTCTCAACATCACGAGTTCTAGGACACCGAGCAATGAACGGAGAACCAGTACCAGGAACGTTCGCAGCAGAAGACGAATTGTATGGTTTAGGTGAAGCATTACGAGATGCAGGTTCAGGAGTTTTTGAACTCGCACCAGCTGGAGCAGATGGACAAGATCTTGTTAAAGCTCCAAAAGAGATGGAATGGATGAAACGACTTTCCGCAGCAATTCAGCGCCCAGTCACATTCGCCCTACTCCAAAACGAAACTGAACCAACTTTATGGAAACAACTCCTAGAAGAATCAATTGAAGCAGCAGACCAGGGAAGCCAGTGTTTCCCCCAAGTAGCTGGACGGCCATTCGGACTCTTAATCGGCCTCCAAACACATCACGCCTTTTCAAAAAGACCAACTTTCATTAACATCTCTCACTTGCCTCACGACGAACTCGTCAATCAGCTAAAACAGAACTCAATAAGAGGTGCCATCCTCAGCGAAGCCGACACCGATCCAGACCCCCAAATCCTATTTGATGGAATGAGCCGAATGATTCAATCAATGCTCCACCGACTCTATCCAATGGGAGAAATACCCGATTACGAGCCTGATCCAACAAAAAGTTTCGTATCGATAGCAGAATCGGAAAATATGACGCCTGAAGCAGTACTCTACGATTACATGCTGGAAAATGATGGATACGCCATGGGAATGATGCCCATCTTCAACTACGTAGACGGCAACCATGATGTCATCAGAGAAATGCTTCTCCACCCTCAGGCTGTCTCAGGTCTCTCGGACGGCGGCGCTCATTGTGGAATGATATGCGATGCCTCCATACCAACGTTCATGCTAAGCCATTGGACCCGAGATAGGACGCGTGGAGAAAAACTTCCACTCGAATGGATCATCAAAAAACAAACAAACGATACCGCATCGCTCTATGGGTTAAATGACCGCGGAACATTAAAGGTCGGGAAAAGAGCAGACTTAAACGTAATCGATTACGATGCGCTGACCTTATATGGTCCCAAAATGGCACACGACCTACCCGCAGGAGGTCGTCGACTACTGCAAGAAGCATCAGGATACGACCACACCGTCGTTGCAGGCACAATTACCAGACAATTTGGGAAAGACACGGGGCAACGACCAGGCCGGTTGATCCGAGGTGCTCGGTAGCGTCAGCTATGAAGGCCAATAACCGATTCAGAACAACCTGCAGCAGTTTTGACTACGAACCCGATATTCGGCAATTCCCTGAAGGAACGAAGACAGCGCTAGACGCTGCAGCCGCAGTAGGTTGCACCGTTGCACAAATAGTAAAATCGCTTGTCTTCATAGCCGATGACCATGCTGTCCTTCTCCTTGTTTCAGGCAAAAATAGAGTCGATGAGAACAAAATCAAACAATTACTTAACGTATCTAAAGTTTCTATAGCTGAACCTGAAACAGTCCGTGCACAAACCGGATTTGCTATAGGGGGGACACCCCCATTCGGCCATGTACAACAAATACCAACCCTTATGGACGAAGACCTCAGAGACTTTGATGAAGTCTGGGCCGCAGCAGGAACCCCAAATTCATGCTTTCCCATCTCGCCAGGTGAACTTCTTGAAATTACCGGTGCTACTCTTGCAGAAGTAAAACGAGAGAAGAAGTAGCTAACTGTTTAGGAGAAGTTATGGGGATTTGTGAAAATCAAGTAGTTATCGTTACTGGAGCAGGACGCGGATTAGGGCGCTCCCATGCATTGGAATTAGCAAGGCAAGGTGCGAAAGTTCTGGTGAATGACCTCGGAGTTGAGCGCGATGGTAGCCAAGGAGGTAATGGCCCAGCACAGCAGGTAGTAAATGAGATACATGCACTCGGAGGCGAAGCCGAGGTTAACTCAGCTGACGTCGCTGACTGGCAGCAGGCCGAAGACATGATCAAACAGGCAATAGATACCTGGGGACAACTTGATGGCCTTGTCTGCAACGCTGGTTTTCTACGCGACAGAATGCTGGCGAGTATGAACGAAGAAGAATGGGACAATGTAATACGTGTCCACCTAAAAGGTCATTTCGCTCCAGCGCGTCACGCTATTGCATACTGGAGAGACCAAGTTAAAAACGGAAAAGAAATTACGGCACGGATAGTGAATACCAGTTCGGGAGCTGGCCTTATGGGGTCTATAGGACAAGGTAATTACGCAGCTGCAAAAGCAGCTATAGCATTGCTAACAACTCAACAGTCTGCCGAATGGGGACGCTATGGTGTCGCAGTTAACGCTATAGCACCCGATGCGCGAACACGAATGACTGAAGGTATCTTCTATTCAGCAGAAGATGTTCAAGAAGGAATATTTGACGAAAAATCTCCTGATAATGTTGCCCCCCTTGTCGCGTGGTTGATTAGTCCTGAATGTGACGTAACCGGCAGAACATTCGAAGTTACTGCTGGCCAACTCAATGTTTGTGATGGGTGGCAACATGGATCAATCGCATCAGTGGGGAATAGAANAATGGAAGTGGATGAAGTAGCTGAACTCGTGCATCAAAGTATCAGCGCAACGCCTTTGCCAGAGAATGTTTACGGAGCCTAGTATCGCTTTGGATAATGAAGAAATTAACACTGTCGTAACTTAAGATTTTAATACCCAATTATGATGGTGTTAATGTGAAAGTAGTGAACTCCACTAAAGTTCTAGAGAAAGCAAAAATATTCATATGAAACTNATTACAGCTGTTATAAAACCCCATCAAGTCGAAGAGGTCAAAGAAGCGTTGGAAACTCTGGGCGTAAAAGGTATGACCGTGACAGAAGCCCAAGGCTATGGACGGCAGGGAGGCCATACTGAAACTTATCGAGGAACAGAGTACAAAATTTCTTTTACTCCAAAGTCACGAATAGAACTCATCGTCTCAGACGAAATTGCTGATAGGGCCGTTGACACACTCATTGACGCCGCACGCACAGGAAAAATCGGTGACGGGAAGATATGGGTATCGACTGTGGATCGCCTTCTAAGAATTAGAACTGGTGAAGAAGGCAACGAAGCACTTTAATAAAGTCTTGCTTCCAATAGAATTGCAGTCAAAAAGTTAAATTTCATGTCTCTGAAATTAATCACAGCTGTTATCAAACCACATCGGGTAGAAGAGGTTAAGAAAGCGTTAATCAACCTTGATGTTAAAGGGATGACCGTAACAGAAGCTCAAGGATTTGGAAGGCAGAGCGGCCACCCCGAAACATATGGAGGGAATGAATACAAAGTAGCGTTTAGTCCTAAGTTTCGTTTAGAAATTATTGTCTCTGACGAAATCGTCGATAGAGCAGTAGACGCTATTCTAGGAGCAGCACGTACAGGTAAAGTAGGTGATGGAAAAATCTGGGTGCTGCCCAAAGATCGACTTGTAAGAATTAGAACTGGTGAAGAAGGCAACGAAGCCTTGTAATTCAAAAGCTTATTTTTTTATGTATCATCGGTAAATAACACAAATTTTTATGACCCCGTATTCACAAGTAATATAGACCTATATCTCACTAAGGTGGAAGAGTGCTACTACAAGAAACCCCAGAACAGCAATCGTTTCGAAAAGAAGTAAGAGAATACTTCGCTGATCTGATGACCGATGAAGTGAGAGATGCTCTTCGTGGGGCCCATGAGACATCTCCTATTCGACGTGAACTCTTCAGGAAGATGGGGTCAGATGGCATGTTAGGAATAGGGTGGCCAACAGAATACGGTGGTCAGGGCCGTCCCCCCACTGACCAATTCATTTTTTATGACGAATCAGTCAGGGCAAATGCACCAATGCCATTCGTAACTCTAAATACAGTTGGGCCGACACTGATGGAGATGGGAAGTGAAGAGCACAAAGAATTCTTTCTCCCCAAAATACTCGCTGGAGACATTACATTTGCTATCGGATACAGCGAAGCAAGCGCAGGAACTGACCTTTTATCTCTAACAACACGCGCTGATAGAGATGGAGATCAATGGGTTATCAATGGACAAAAGATGTGGACCAGCGGTGCAAATGAAGCCGACTATGTGTGGCTAGCCTGTAGAACCGACCATGACGTAAAAAAGCACAAGGGAATATCTATCATTATCGTCCCAACAGATGACCCAGGATTCAGTTTCACACCTATTGTTACAGTTGGACAAGCGACGACAACTGCCACATACTATGACGAAGTACGTGTCCCTTACAGCAATCTTGTCGGAGATCTTCATGGTGGATGGGGTTTGATTGCTAGTCAGTTGAATCACGAACGTGTCGGTCTCGCTGCTGTAAGTGTCCTCTCGTTCAGACTCTTCGATGACGTTGTCGAATGGGCAGCCACTACCAAAATTGATCAGGACACCCGCGTAATAGATATCCCTTGGGTGCAAATGGATCTCGCGAAATGTAAGGCAAAACTAGACGCACTAAATCTCATGAACTGGAGAATGACTACTGCAGTAGAGGCAGGAACTCTCCAGCCTTACCATGCATCAACAGCAAAAGTATATGGAACAGAAAGCGTCGCAGACGTCTACCATCTACTTCTTGGCGTAATAGGCTCAGCCGGCCATCTCAGAGGCGGAACACCAGGTGCAGTATTGCGCGGCGAGCTAGAAGCAGCCGGACGTTCAGCTCAAATTAACACTTTTGGTGGAGGAGTTAACGAAATCCAGCGAGAAATCATCGCATGGATGGGTCTCGGAATGAGTCGCGGGAAACGCTGAATATGAACTTTGACTTTTCAGAGGAGCAAAACGCTCTAAAAGAGCTCAGCACTCAGATATTTGAAGGGACATCAAATTACGATCGAGTTGAAGAAATAGAAAAGACCGACGATAGGTTCGACAAAGAAATATGGAACGAGTTAGCAAAAGCAAATCTTCTTGGTGTTGCGCTTCCTGAAGAACATGGTGGACTTGGATTTGGTCTATTAGAACTATGCATAATCCTCGAAGAACATGGAAGGTCTGTCTCACCAGTTCCATTGCTTCCAACACTAGCTATGGGTGCACTCCCGATAGCTGAATTTGGGTCAGTTGAACAAAAGAGCCGTATCCTTCCACAGGTTATTTCTGGCGACTGCGTGCTCACAGGAGCATTCCAAGAATGGGGCATTAACGACCCTTACAACACCTCACTCAAAGCAGAAATGAAGGACGATCAATGGATTTTAAGTGGGTCAAAGCCAGCAGTACCAGCCGCAAATAAGGCCAGTTTCATCGTAGCTCCAGCGCAGACAACTATAAATGAAATTTCTCTTTTCCTCATTCCCACAAACAACTCAACACTCACCGTTACCAGCAGCTCAACAACTAATCGCGAACTTCACGGAGAAATCACTTTAAATGAATCTCCAGCTGAACTTTTAGGAAATGTTGGCGAAGGAAAACAAGCATTGACGTGGGTACTTGAACGCGTACATACTGCGATAGCTGCCTCCGCAGTTGGTTGTTGCGCGAAAGCAACAGAAATGATGGCTGAATACACCAGCGAAAGAGAACAGTTTGGGCGACCACTTTCCCATAACCAAGCAGTGACTCAACGAGCAGCTGACTGCTACATAGGAACCGACGCAATGCGCTTAGTTCTCTGGCAGGCAGCTTGGAGGCTTGATAGCGGCTATCCGGCAGCTGAAGAAGTTCGTACAGCCAAGTGGTGGTCTGCGGAAATCGGTCAACAAGTTGTGCATGATGTCCAGCATCTTCACGGCGGCATGGGAGCAGATATTGATTATCCAGTGCATCGATATTTTCTATGGGTAAAACAACTGGAAAACATGCTTGGTGGTGGATCCGCTCAACTAGCAGAACTAGGGAAATTGATCGCAACCAAAGCAAAAGTCGCCGCTGGGGTCGCGTAGCGAATACCAACATGTACATGTCGGACTCACACTCGCAGAAGTTCCCTTCATACAATACAGCTCGATACGCATACGCTATCAATCTTTTGAGCGATGTGATAGAGCACTCTTCTCATCACGANACCACATGTTGCGAAGGTTGGACAGTGTCAGACGTGATAGACCACGCAGAAATCGTACTTGCAATGGTGGACAATATTGATGGTGAAAGTTCAATATCAAAAAATAAGCGATTGACCGGGGAGTTGGTTGAAGAGCTCAAACAGGGAATCGAATACCGCTATACAGAAAGCATTTTGCACAAAGAAGTGAAATCGCCGTTTGGTGAAATGACAGTCGACGAATTCCTTGGGATCATTTGGATAGATACATTCACACACGTCTGGGATATCGCTGATGCAAGCAACATAGATCATGGAATTCCCTCAGACATGGCTATAGAGGCCTACCAAATTATGGAACCAAGGTCTGAGAGTATGCGTGGCCCTGGAAGATTTGGTGAACCNNATAACACGACCTCTATTGACCCCGTTGAAAGGTTCATAGCCTTTTCCGGCCGTAAGTCTGTACGAAACTAATGCAAAATCAGCGAGAATAAGCTAGTTNAAGACCTGCCCTTGGCCATTCAACGGCAATCAGGGAGCCNATCGCAGATTCTGTTATATAAGCGACACTCGGGTCTTCTCGACCAAACGCAATATTCGTTATCAGTGGCCCATCAACCTCTANGAACTCATNGGTGCCATCAGGGCGAGCAACTAAAAGACCATCGCGCAACGCTGCCACTACTACAGTTCCATCAGCTTCAACTGCCATCGAATCAAGCGAAGCTAACGTATTCGCAACACAATTCCCTTTATTGCTGGNAAGAACACCTGGTGCAGAAATTTCGTAAGCCCACAATCGGCCCGTAGTAGTTTGGGCTACATATAATGTGTTTCCATCNGGGGAGAGACCACACCCATTAGGGTGATCAATATTATCAATGACACGAACAATTGAGGATCCATCCGGCGACGCATAGTAGACAGCGCCTTTATCAATTTCGCGTCTGCGCTGTTTACCTAAATCAGTGAAAAAAAAGCCACCGAATTCATCAAANACAATATCGTTAGGTCCGCATAACCGGTCTCCTTGGTAATTGTNATATACCGTAGTTATCTCACCAGTAGNTATATCTACACGGTCAATAGAACCAGTTACGTATTNATTAGATTGGTTTGCCCCTGTCTCACGGTCCATAGGAAATCGCATTCCATTAATCTCAGACCACACAAAGCCNCCGTTATTGCAGACATAAATATGACCATCAGGTCCAACAGCTGCTCCATTTGGCCCAGCAGACTCAGGGCTATCCCATTCAGCAATTACAGAAACCTCCCCGTCACTAGAGACACGCGTNAGGCGAGGCCCAGCTATCTCAACAAGTATGANACTCCCATCATTCATCACGATTGGGCCCTCAGGGAATTCAAGTCCATTCGCNATCTCGGTCTGTANCAATGCCATGACAGCACACTAATNTATTTAGTCCTCAGTCGCATTTTGCATCTAGAATCAAACGCATGTTCATAAAAATAAGCAAGACAGAAAATAGTGCCACTATTTGTGAATCCGAAGTTCTTACATCATTTGAAATAAGGTCACCAGAAAATAGTCCAGAGAAAATAGTNGAAATCATCGGGAACAATTCATCTGTAGCTCATTCTGACCATATCTGGGTTTCCATCTCATGGGTACTNAGCCAAATTCAGCACAAGCACGACACGAAATGGGAAAAAGAATTTGAAAACATGATCACCTACGCNAATTCAAAAGGATGGCTCAGCGAAGACCAAACACATTTGCTGGCNCATATTGAAATCTNCACCTAATTATGATTCAAAGAATTGATCAAGTTNCCATCAGCCGAAAGGAAAGAAATGATAATTGATAAGACNAATCTATGGGATCTTGTGACCGCACGCTCAGAACTGAGCCCTGAAGCTGAAATGCTCGTNGATGAGCAAGGCCGCCGTCTGACTTTTCTGGAATACCAAAACCAAGCAGAAGAAATGGCTGCAGGTCTTCAAAATCTGGGAGTGCAAGAGGGCGATGTAGTGGCATGGGAACTACCAACNTGGATNGAAACAGTTATCCTAGCTTCNGCTTTAAGNAGNTTAGGNGCAATTCAAAACCCGATNATAGCAATATATAGGGAAAGAGAAGTTAGTTTCTGCGTTCGCCAAGCAGAAGCAAAAGTGCTTATAACTCCGGGTGATTTCCGAGGGTTTAATTTCGGGGAGATGGGGCAAAAGATACAGAATGATATTCCTGAGCTAACACACATAGCCGTTGAACCGAATAATTTCCCAAATGGGAGTAGAGCAGATCTGCGACCATACACAACACCTGAAACAGATGAGCTCAGATGGCTATGTTATACATCTGGAACAACTGCCGACCCCAAAGGCGCAAAACACACAGATGCTTCAATCGCAGCTATAGGTGAAAGCATGGGGCAGCGCCTTGATGTCCAAGAAGGAGATAGACCCGCACTCGTCTTCCCATTTCCTCACATTGGAGGATTAACATGGCTCTTCACTGCATTACAAAATGGTGCCACCCTCCTGTGTGATTCAGCATTTGACCCTTCGACGACAACGCATTTTCTATCGNCGGAGAATTGTACTCATCCAGGGGCAGGAACTCCCTTCCATATGGCTTATCTTGCAGCCCAACGGAAACAACCTGAAGCGAAACTCTTCCCTAACGTAAAGAATTTCCCCGGTGGCGGAGCACCTAAACCGATTCAACTCCATTCAGAAGTAAAAGCCGAGTTAGGAGGTTCAGGAATCGTATCTGGATGGGGGCTAACTGAAGCACCAATTCTGACGATGGGGGCAAATACAGACCCAGACGAAAAGCTAGCGTTAACCGAGGGTAAGGCAATGCCTGGAGTTGAATTGATAGCTGTAGATGCAAAGGGCNGAAATGTNGCNCCAGGNGAAGAGGGCGAACTTCGAGCAAAGGCACCCCAACTCATGCTTGGCTACCTAGATGCGAACCTTGATAAGGATGCATTTGATGAACACGGGTACTTTCGCACCGGCGATTTAGGCGTTATNGATGAAGACGGTTANGTCGTGATCTCAGGGCGGCTCAAGGACGTCATCATTCGTCATGGAGAAAATATTTCAGCNAAAGAAGTAGAGGATATCCTCTNCCAACATCAATCAGTCCAAGACGTAGCCGTNATCGGNCTAAAAGATAACGTAACAGGNGAACGTGCATGCGCTGTAATCGCTCTCAATGAAAAANCTNNNCCNNTCACNATTGAGGANATGAAAACCTATCTTGATGAATGNGGATTACGAAAAAATGCCATACCTGAACAGCTAGAGATAGTTGATAACATNCCGCGAAACCCATCTGGGAAAATCACTAAAAATGTGTTACAAGACAGATTCAAAGATAGTGAATTTAATCGTTAACGATCTATTGAATCGATAAGAAGCGATAAATCATTAGGTTGAATACCTTGAGGAATAGACAAAGCTAAACGATCAGCGATTCCACTAAATCGTCTACTGAGTTCGGCACCGACTTCCGAGGGAGTTCCAACCACAGATAAGGTCGAAACCTGATTGCTGTCAAACACTGAACCTAATTGATCCCATTTACCTTCCTTTGTTAGTTGCCTAAGAATTGGCTGTAAATCACCCCAACCATGNGTTTCAAGAACGGGTTTATAGGCAGGGGTTGAGCCATAGAACCCCAGTAAAGAGCGAACAGTCATCTCAGATTTTAGTTTGCTTTCCTCAGAGCCATCGTGGACACCAACAATGGCACCAACAGTAACAACAAAATCTTCTGCAGAACCGTTGCGCTTCGTAAAACCACTTGAAAGATTAGGAATCGTATGGATTTCAAGATGCGATTGAGAAGTAAAGGGGTGAACCAAAAGGCCATCGGCTACCTCACCAGCAAGAGCCGTCATTTTTGGGCCAAGTGCAGCTAACCAAATAGGCGGAGGTTCACAGGGTAATGGGTCAGGAGTCAGCATAGGCGAGGACAAAGTGTGGCGGGTCCACTTACCAACGAAATCGAGCTTCGACCTAGTGTGCCAACTATTAAAAATAGCTTTGGTAGCCTCAATCGTTTCTCGCATCTGTCCTAGAGGGCTATCCCACACGCTTCCATAACGATTCTCAATGTGGGGACGAATTTGAGAACCTATTCCCAGTGCAAATTTCCCCTTAGATAGACGTTGCAAATCCCACGACTGATAGGCAAGATGCATCGGACTACGGGGAATGGCAATCGCAACATTTGTGTACAGCTTGCAGTCTGTAACCTCTCCGGCACGCACTAAAGGAAAAAAAACGTCGCTTTTGCCCTCGTAGGTGAATAAACCATCAACACCAGCGCCACTTAAGTCATGCGAAAGACCAGCTACTTCCTCCAAATCACCACTCAAAAGAACATCAATTTTCATCAAATAGTAACTTAGCATCAACGCAGAGCGCCACANTCATTTGATTCACCAAATTNGATAACAGATGCAATCCTCCGTCAACNGTCTGAGGATTTTACATATTTCCTNTANAAACAATGGNTTTGNAGTTAGTTATTCACCCAATAGTTTTACATTTAGTCTCAACCCGCCTATTTTCATAGAGGAGAGAGTTAGGAGCCCACAATGCTCGCTGCAGTTTTGCGTAATACTGGCGATCAAGATTTAGACGTAACGGACACGATTGAGATCAATGATCCTGGCCCAGATGATGTAATAGTCAACATTACACATACTGGCGTTTGCCACTCAGACGTTTCTGCAATGAACGGAACCATTCCCCAACCTGCCCCCGCTGTGCTTGGGCACGAAGGAGCAGGAATCATTGAAGAGGTCGGCGAGAACGTTACTGAAGTTTCCGTCGGGGATCACGTTATCGTCGTTTGGTCTCCACCCTGTGGTGGATGCAAATTCTGTATAGATCATTCAAGTCCAAACCTTTGTATGACAGTGCAGTTTGGATCAATGATGATTCCTCATTTCAGAGAAGGCGATGTTGACGTTCATGCGATGGCAGGAGCAGGAACATTTGCTGAGAAAACACTTCTTCCAAAACAAGCAGTGGTAAAAATTGATCCAGATATTCCTTTGGATATTGCTTCGCTAATTGGCTGTGGTGTCATGACTGGGGCAGGAGCAGCACTCAATACAGCCAAAGTAACGCCAGGTTCTTCAGTTATCGTCTATGGGGCCGGAGGTGTAGGCATCGCCGCTATCCAAGGTGCTCGTATCGCTGGTGCAGCCGAAATCGTAGCTGTAGACCTCAACGATGAGAAACTAGATGATGCCCGAAGATTCGGAGCCACGCATGCAGTTAAACCTGAAGATGTCGACGGTGCAAAACTAGAAATCACTGGTGGAGATGGATTTGATTTCGCTCTGGAGTGCATAGGGAGACCTCTAACAATGCGCGCCTCTTACGACGCAGTTCGGCGTGGAGGAACAGCATGTATCGTCGGAGTCGGAAGAGCAGAAGAAATGGTTGAATTCAGCGCTTTCGAATTGTTTTTCATGGAGAAAACCCTAGTTGGTTCTTACTACGGTGGAACAGATGTCAGAAGTGATTTTCACAAATTGCTCCGACTTTATAAGCAGGGCCAGTTGGACCTTGAAGGAATGATCACACGACGAATTAAAATTGATGAGATTAACCCCGCCCTTGAAGCTGTGCGAAAAGGCGAGGTTATTCGTCAAGTCATAGAATTTTAATTAGCTTTAACAAAGGAAATTAAGTGAATCCTGAAGATCGCCTAAGCGCCCCATTAGAACTTGAATACCCGTTTACACGAACAACAGGTCCCGTAATTGGGGCATTCTTGACNGGTTTGCGGGAAAGAATAATGCTNGGNATCAAGAGGAAGGACGGAACAATCCTTGTTCCCCCAACTGAATATGATCCTGAAACTTCTGAATCGCTAACAGAAATGGTTGAAGTTGGTCAGGGTGGGNAAGTNACAACGTGGACATGGGTTAATGAACCACGTGATCAATCACCATGGGACAAACCTCACGCATTAGCGATGATTCTATTAGATGGGGCTGACACACCCATTTTGCATGCNGTACTTGTAAACAATCCAGAAATGATNCAAACGGGTATGCGTGTTTCAATTAAATGGAAACAGCAAACAGAAGGCCACATCCAAGATATTGAAGGTTTCGTTCCAGAAGAGGAAAACAATGACTGAGATCAACGTGCCAGACGCTATTAAAGACNTAGAACAAGTACAATCTGTTCGNACACCAATCNGACTNGAATATACNTTTACCCCAGGTGTNGCAGCTCAGACGTATTTAAGAGAGTTCGCCAATAAAAAAATTCTGGGGGTCGTTTCACCCGTAGATGGCGCTGTACTCGTCCCGCCAAGAGGAGCTGACTCCAGNTATGGTGCGCTTTGTGAAGAATTTGTAGAGATGCCCCACACAGGTCACATTGGATCTTTCTGTGTGACNAATGTTCCTATACCTGGACGAGATTTGGAATTACCCTANATTTCNGCATGGATATTCNTCGACGGAGCTGACATTGGGTTTCTAAACCTTGTTGCTGAATGCCCACCAGAAGAATGCCGGATCGGGATGAGAGTCGAAGCAGTTTGGAAACCAGATGAGGAAATTGGGATGACGGCCGAAAATATTTTGTATTGGCGGCCCACGGGAGAGCCAGACATACCCTTTGGTTCCGCAGGTGTCCGAGGATGGCACGCTCAAGGANAAGGNAGCGAAACTAATGCGTAAAGTAGCAATTGTTTCGGCATCAAGCCGACAAGAAGAGAAAATGCTTGATAANGAAGTTGAAATGATGGTGCCCTTNATCNCCGAAGTTCGGGANGCCACGGGATTAGATCAGACNGAAATTGGTTTTACATGCTCTGGAAGTTCAGACTTTCTGGCCGGTCAAGCCTTCTCTTTCGTNATGACCTTAGATGCGGTTGGGCCAGTTCCCCCAATATCTGAAAGTCACGTTGAAATGGATGGAGCCTGGGCACTCTACGAAACCTGGGTCAAATTTCAAATGGGTGTAATAGACACAGCACTCGTTTACTCATACGGGAAACCATCTCCAGGTTCACTGCAAGACGTGCTCTCTACTCAGCTTGACCCCTATTATGTAGCACCACTTTGGCCTGATGCACATGCAATAGCAGCCCTTCAAGCCCGACATCTCCTAGAAAAGGAAGAAATATCTTTTGATGATTTAGCCGATTGTGCAATTAGAGCAGGAACGATAGATAGCAAAGAAGAATATTTTGATCAACCGATGTTTGCAGATCCCTTGCGTCGCGCTGATTGTCCGACTTACGCCGACGGAGGAGTAGCCATGATTCTTGCTGCTGAAGGTAAAGCTGAGGAGCTATGTGACCGGCCTGCATGGATAACTGGTATTGATCATAGAATTGACAGCCATCATTTCGGAGTTCGGAATCTTTCTGCAATTCCATCAGCAAAGAAAGCAGCCCTCAACGCAGGATTACATCAAACAGAAGTTGATTTAGCAGAGCTTCATACCTCCTACACCGTCCAAGATATTCTTCTGCGAAAAGAGTTAAACCTGCCTTTAAATCCAGAAAAGAGTTCAAAAAATCATCCAATTAAAGCTGAGACCTTGATGGCCTCTGGGCTTCTGCGCATAGCTGAAGCTGCAAGAGCTATCTGGAACAACGAGGCCAGTCGGACACTTGCGCACGCAACATCTGGACCGTTAATGCAGCAAAATCTGATGTGCGTCCTATCAGGAGAGAAGGAATAATGGGAGCAGGTGGAGAAATAGCAGCAGTCGTTGGTGTAGGCATGACTAAGTTTTCTGCTACCCGCGGTGACGTGTCTATGCCAGGTTTAGTACGTGAGGCGGCTGAACGCGCCCTTCAAGATGCAGAAATGGAATGGGATGANATTGATGCAGTGGTGATGGGGAAAGCTCCGGATTTCTTCGAAGGAGTAATGATGCCGGAAATATTTCTCTGTGAAGCTCTCGGAGCTATAGGAAAACCTATGCTCAGAGTCCACACAGCTGGTTCGGTCGGTGGTTCAACAGCNCTTGTTGCTGCATCACTCGTNCACTCAGGTGTTCATGAGAGAGTTNTGACTGTTGCATGGGAAAAACAAAGTGAATCCAACGCAATGTGGGCGTTGAGCCTCAAGCAACCTTTCCAAGTTTCAATTAATGCAGGAGCTGGTGGATATTTCTCCCCAATTATTCGGCAATACATGCAAGAAACTCAAGCCCCCGAACTTATTGGGTGCATGGTNGCGTTCAAAGATCGCCAGCATGCATTGCTGAACCCCTANGCACATTTGCAACAACCNGAATTAACATTTGACCAAGTCGTAGAATCACCTATGCTTTGGGACCCTATTAGATACTCNGAAACATGCCCATCTTCAGATGGAGCTGCGGCAATGGTGATCGTAAACGAAAAGGAAGCTAAGAAATCAAATAACCCTGCTTGGATCCACGCCGGCGCGATGCGAAGCGAGGCAAATAACTTTCCCGGACGTGACGAAGTGAACCCACAAGCTAGCAGGGATTGCGCAGATGATTTATGGAGCCAAGCCGGAATTACCAACCCTAGAGAAGAGATAGATACAGCCGANATATATGTACCATTCAGCTGGTATGAGCCAATGTGGCTCGAAAGCCTTGGCTTCTGCGAGAGAGGAGATGGGTGGAAGCTAGTAGAATCCGGAGCAACACATATTGATGGTGGCGACTTACCAATAAATTGCTCCGGAGGTGTACTCTCTTCAAATCCGATCGGGGCATCAGGAATGATTAGATTTGCTGAAGCAGCATTACAAGTTCGGGGAATGGCCGGAGAACACCAAGTAGATGGAGCACGCAAAGCGATGGGACATGCTTATGGCGGTGGGGCACAATACTTCGCAATGTGGGTCGTAGGAAAAGACAAACCTACCTCCTAGAAATCACTGAATAAAAATGCGAATAAATAACACGAACACGGCAGTTGGAACCAAACTCGCTCTTCTNCTCGGCACGTTGATAGTTGCAGTTTCAGCAGTTTCCTGCGGCAATAATTCTGATGGAGATGTGACAGCCTACTGCGATGTAATCTCTAAGAATCTAGACCTGGGAGTTCCTGATACAAATTTACCCATTGACCAACTAGATCTCCTTATCACACTTGCGCCCTCAGAAGTAAAAAAAGTAGTTACAAAAATTCGGAACACCTCAGCCGATGTTGCAGAAATATCTGCACTAGATCAACTATTCGCAGCGACCTTTGACCCTGAAGCAATNGACGCACAAAACACTTTCCAAATATACAATTCTCAGAATTGTAATATCAACACAGATATTGTTGAAGACCTTGTCTCCGCAACACAAGCAAGTATNCAGTCTGAACTAGAACAGTTCCTATCCGTTAACTATGAAGAAGAGAATTGGGGTANNGAAGCGCAAATAGATGTGGTCTTTAATGGAATTGTAANAGTTGGAGTTAAAGGTAGTCTTGCGTTAGGTTCAGGCTTCCAAGATGCTGAATCACTNTGTCAGGCACTAAGCCTATGGCTATACGCTGTGAAAGAAGTTGAAGGAACTGTNATCGTTTTGGTCGGCGAAAATGAGGTTATTGAACGCAGCTCAGAAAACCTAAGTTGCACAACAAAAGAAATCGAGCAAACTGATTGAGCATCAGTCAACCAAATTGCACTATGNTATAAANACCTTATCAATGGAGGCTATATGGGTTACCGAATTCAAGTTGATTTTGATCTTTGCGAAAGTAACGCTATCTGCATGCAGATAGCTCCAGAAGTTTTTGAAGTCCGCGATGATGATTTCCTCTACATTNTAAATGAAGAGCCCGGTGAGGATATGAAAGCACAGGTTGAAGAAGCGGCACAAAGATGCCCCAAGCAGGCAATCGCAATAGCTGAGGGCTGACAACTGAAAGAGATCATTGTCGTAGGAGCATCCCTAGCTGGTTTGCGCGCCGCTGAAGCACTCAGAACAGAAGGTTTNGANGGANCAATTCANCTNATCGGAGATGAACCNCACTTCCCNTACGATCGACCACCGCTATCAAAACAAATACTCGCCGGAGTATGGGAANCTGATCGCNTCGCTTTNACCAGCNCCGAAAAGAATAANGATTTATCTTTTGAATGGCACCTNGGGCATAAAGCTACCGAACTAAATGTTCAAGAAAAGAACGTAATCTTAGACTCAGGCGAAAAGATCTCTTTTGACGGTGCCATTATCGCAACTGGAGCAAGATGTATTTCTCTTCGAATGGCCGGAGACCTAGAGGGAATTTACACCCTCCGTGGGCTTAATGATGCAATGGCAATCAGGACTGAATTAGAGAAAACGCCTCAAAATGTGGTTGTCGTCGGAGCGGGTTTTATCGGTGCAGAAGTTGCAGCTACGGCTCGTGAACGAGGGCTTAATGTAACGATGATTGAGGCTGCAGAAGTGCCTTTTGAACGAGTTTTAGGAAAAGAGATGGGCAATGTAACAGCCGATGTTCATCGCGACCACGGAGTTAATGTTATAACTGGNATACCGGTNGAATCTTTCAAAGGCGNAAGCAGAGTCGAAAAGGTTGTTCTTGGAGATGGTACAGAAATCGATGCAGACGTCGTCATCGTCGGAATCGGTGTAAAACCAAATACTGAATGGTTAGAGAAGAGTGGTCTAACTATAGATAACGGAGTTCTTTGCGACGATACATGTCAGGCTGCGCCCGGAATTGTCGCTGCTGGAGACGTAGCTCGATGGCCTAACGGCCTCTTTAATGAGCTTATGCGTGTTGAGCATTGGGATAATGCTGTTGAACAAGGAATATACGCAGCCCGACGATTACTAGATACATCAGAGAATATGGAACCTTATGCTCCGACTCCGTGGTTTTGGACAGATCAATTTGATCGGAAAATCCAACTGGCAGGACGTACACGTCCTACAGATGAAACAAAAATCGTAACCGGCTCTATAGAGGAAAGACGATTCGCAACAGCATATGGTAGAGATGGAAAGCTCGTGGGGATTCTAGGATTCAACCGACCACGACATGTCATGCAATATAAGCAAATGATAAACGATAGCGTGAGTTGGGAAGATGCTCTCAAACATGCGAAGGAACAATCCTAAAGCTAAATACCATGGTGGGAAATTCCAATCAATCTAATCAATCCTCTCTTGAAACTAGCTACGATGTCGTAGGCATAGGCAATGCAATCGTTGATGTGATCAGTCATGAAAGTGAAAACTTCCTACAAGATCATGATCTTGTCAAAAACTCAATGACGCTTATTGAGACGGATATGGCAGTAGCGCTATATAACGAAATGAGTCCTACTTTGCAATCTTCAGGAGGTTCAGCAGCAAATACCATGTCTGGGATTGCTTCACTAGGAGGCAAAGCTGGCTACATAGGAAAAATACGAAATGATCATTTAGGAGAATTTTTTTCTCACGATATCAATGCAGCGGGGGTTGACTTTGTTGTCAAACCGGCAAAGGAGGGGCTTCCCACAGCGCGCTCCATGATAGTGGTGACTCCTGATGGTGCTCGGACGATGAGTACCTACTTGGGCATTAGCACGAATTTACGAAAAGACGACCTTGATGTCGAGTTACTAGAAAGCGCTCAAATCCTATACTGCGAAGGCTACATCTGGGATATAGAGACAACAAAAGACACAATCAGGTCGGCAATAGCCATAGCAAAAGATGCGAATCGTACTATTTCGTTTACGCTTTCAGATAGCTTCTGCGTTTCTCGCCACAAAGAAGAATGGGTAGAACTCATCACTGATAAAGTTGATATTCTTTTCGGGAACGAAGATGAAATCAAAGAGCTTAGCGGATGCAATACCCTTAGCGAAGCAGCCCAATGGATTCAGGGGAGAGTTCAGATAGCTTGTCTCACGCTTGCCGAACGAGGGTCCATAATCGTTACCGAGAACGAGATCATAGGGATAGGGGCTAAACAAGTTGCACAAGTGATTGACTCCACAGGTGCCGGAGATTTGTACGCCTCTGGGTTCTTATTTGGCTATGCCCGAGGACTTGATCTCAAAACCTGTGGTGAATTAGCTTCAATTTCAGCCGCAGAGATAATCTCACATACTGGAGCTCGCCCTCTTGTTCCTCTCAAAAGTCTGATTACATCAGAGTTCAACAAATAATGACACTTGATCATGGAAACCCTCCAATCGAAGATCAAATTAGGCAATGGATTAAGCATGATCCAGACCCTGTTACCAGAAACCAGTTAATAGATCTAACAAATCAACAGAATCAAGACCTGATTAAAGACTTGTTTACTTCTCGAATCCGATTTGGTACTGCTGGACTAAGAGGCGAACTTGGCCCCGGTCCAAACAGAATGAATCAACTTACTATGCGCCGTCTAGCAATCGGACTAGCTAAATATTTGGGAGAGGGGAAACGAGTTGTGCTAGGACGTGACGGTAGATACAAAAGCAAAGACTTTTTAGAAGATATCGCTTGCGTCCTCACAGCAAATGATATTGATGTGCATATTTTTCCAACAGTGATACCCACACCTCTGCTTGCCTTCGCTGTCCGTCACCTTGAAACTGATATGGGAGTCATCGTTACAGCATCGCATAACCCTAGTAGAGATAACGGGTGCAAAGTCTATTTAAGCGACGGTGCGCAACTCAGAACACCAATTGACGAAGAAATAGATCAGTTAATAGTCGGAGCAGAATTTCCAGAGATCCAGCCTTTATTTGGAAACGGGAAACGCTTTGAGATTGATGAAACAGTAACAGAAGCATATTGCTCAGCAATAGCAAATTCGGTAACTAATCAAAGCCCAAATATTCGGATAGCGTATACGCCGCTACATGGGGTAGCGATGCAATTAACGGAAAGCAACCAGCTGGATTTGGATGTCCCCATCAATTCCATCCTCGATTTCCCCGTGATTCACCCACGAGACGACATGA
>PAWI01000039.1 GCA_002713485.1 Acidimicrobiaceae bacterium | reverse complement strand
TACAGTAATTTGGTCAGGTGGTTCTGAGAAGCTATCAACAACAGCTTGAGCTCGTGCGAGTCCTTCTGCTACTGGATCAGCAGCTGGTTCAGATGCTTCTTCTTCAGCTGGAGCTTCTTCAGCTGGAGCTTCTTCTTCAGCACTGCTACTTGTTTCACTGCTGCTTGCTTCGCTACTACTTGCCTCACTGCTTGAATCACTGCTGCTTGAATCATCACTGCCACCACAACTGGCCATGATCATTACAAAGCTAAGAAATATAGCCATGAGCTTTATTAATCTTTTATTCATTTTCCCTCCCGCAAATGAAATNTGTTCACCNGTGAAGGCAAACANGTGTATTTTGNTAATTTCGCATAGCTGCGTATGCGTTTNAGCCTAGTACTGCCCGAANAATCGTCAAGCTGAAGAGCTGTTTTGGCTCTNCTCAGTGAATTCACCGAGCAGNACTGTGGTNTTNAGNGGATCGGNTGCGGCNATGAAATATTCTTTGTATTGAGAAAANCGGCCTTGGCATTTTGTGTNTATTTGTTCCTGATCGTAGTCAAGGTCGTAGTNTGNCAGAAGCCCTAACTCTTTTCCNTGAGATATNGCTTCNTCAGCNTCATCTACTGCNAAAACGATGCCCTTTATCCCTTCACCANTNTTTTCCATCTCATCTCNTACNTGACTTTCAATGCCGGGTATTGGNGAAATAAGTTCGATNCCAGATTCCCAAGCCATNGCGACGCGNACTCCAAANGCAGCTGCTTCTCCATCTGTNTTCTCTGGAGCGAATTCTGCTCCTAAGAGTCTCTCAAAGTAATCTTTTCCTTTTTCGAAATCCCAAACACCAATAACAATTCGATTAATGCCTTTTTGTTTCATGTGGCAAACTTAGCGTTATTTGACCTTCTGTGTTTTATCTGAGCCTCCGAAAAATGCGAATAGTAATATCTGAGCTATGTAGCAACCGATTCCTAGTATCCATGTTGNTTGGATCCCATCAAGTGCCTGTTGTGGTGAATCTGGGCGTCCGATAATAGTAAATGCAAGGGCAACACCGAGTGCTAAGGATANTTGAAAGATTGTTGTTCTCCCTGCTCCAGCCATNCCAAATTGGTCCCGTGGTACGTCCCGCATTGCTGCTCCTATAAGTTGGGCAAAACCAAAACCTGCAGCAAATCCAATCAAGATACCTGGAATAAAAATTCCCATGAAATAGTCGGGTTGGGAATTCGTGAAAGCCAAATGCAAGGCTAAACCTGTTGCGCCGAGGAACCCGCCGATTGTAAGTATTGGCCCGTTACCTATTCGTTCTGCAAGTCGACCAGCTGGCGGTGATACAAATGCTGTTAACAATGGTGCGGGTGCGATAGCAAATCCGGTTTTTAGGACTGACCATCCCCACACGCTNTGGATAAAGGTTGGTAGTGAAATTAACCATGAGAAGAACGCGACCATGAAAAAAACTGTTCCAATCATTCCCACNGAGAATGTTTTCAATTTGAAAAGGCCGAGGTCAAATAGTGGTGCTGAGTGCCTCTGTGATCGAATAACGAACGCAGTCACTAAGAGAAAAGCTATTACGAAAGACAAAATNAGATTTAACGATGTCCACCCCCATTTATCTCCTTGCGTTATCGCCAAAATTGCGATTCCAACTCCAAGCGAAGCAAGAGGGACGCTAATAAGGTCAACTTTGTTGGGGATTGAGTCGCTGACACTTTCGGGAACCCACCGTGGACCAAAGATAATGACAAGTCCAGCGACCGGAACGTTAATAAAGAAGACNGCTTGCCATCCAAAAGCGTCAACTANAAGTGCACCTAATGACGGTCCCAGAGCTGCCGCTAGTCCCCCCATTGCCCCCCATGTACCGATGGCTGTTTGGATTTTTGATGGTGGGAATGCTGCAAGTAGTAACGCTAGCCCCGCAGGGTATTGCATCGCTCCTCCGATGGCTTGTAGCACTCGCGCTGCGATGAGGAAATTTGCCGAAGGTGCTAGACCGGCAGCGCATGACGCGATGAGGAAGACAAACAACCCCCAGAAAAATAATTTTTTTCTTCCGTATCGNTCAGCTAACCATCCCGAGACAAGCAGTAACGAGGCGACACCGATCGTATAAGCGTTGACTATCCAAGATAATTTACTTTCAGAAGCATCAGGGAATCCATCTCGTAATTGAGGTAGAGCTAGAGAAATTATTGAGGTTTCAATAGCGATCATGAATGCGGCAATTGATGTGACAGCAAGCGTAAGCCATGAGCTNCGCGGAATTATGTCATTCGCTTGATCCATTTATGTCCATATTGTTGGTTGACCTTTGGCAACGGTACACGCTCTTTTGTAAATTCGTTGGTTGCTCTTGAAGTTTCAGGTTATTGGTGATGTAAAGTCATCGTGTGGAATCTTTAGGGGAATTGAGTCGATCAATCAGTGGCCGAGTGGCTATTGTTACGGGAGCTGCTAGTGGTATGGGTCGTGCGACAGCGCATCTTTTTAGTGATGAGGGAGCGAGTGTCGCCGTCTGTGATGTGAATACTGATGGGGTGGACCAGGTTGTAAATGAGATTTGTAGCGCTGGCGGATCTGCATCGGGTTATGTTATTGACTTAGATAGTGCTTCGGAAATCAATGATCTTATTTCTCGGATACGCAATGATTTGGGACCTATAGATATTCTTGTAAATAATGCCGGAGTTAGTCTCGGTGGGAACATTGATAATGAAAATTTTGAAGATGTCTGGAAAGCGACCTTCTCCGTTAATTTAGATGCGCAGATGAGATTGATTCGTGGTTGTCTCTCTGACCTTATGCGTAATCAGGATGGCCGTATCGTCAATATTGCCAGCACAGAGGGACTTGGCGGGTCGGCTCGAATTAGTCCGTATACAGCTTCTAAGCATGGTGTCGTTGGCCTCACTAAGGCATTGGCAGTGGAATTAGGACCAATGGGAGTGACTGTGAATGCTGTTTGTCCGGGTCCCATTCATACGGGGATGACTGACTATATTCCCGATGAAGATAAA
The DNA here is from genome assembly GCA_002713485.1 of Acidimicrobiaceae bacterium. GTDB lineage: Bacteria > Actinomycetota > Acidimicrobiia > Acidimicrobiales > UBA8592 > UBA8592. The sequence goes on along the minus strand of PAWI01000039.1, from coordinate 17,196 downwards.
GCAGAGTTTGCGCGTAGGCGAACAGCATTAAAGCGTTTTGGGAATCCAGAGGAGGTAGCGCATATAACGCTTGCGTTAGTTCTTCCTTCAGCGTCATACATTACGGGAGCGGCGATACCGGTTGATGGCGGTTTGACTGCTAGAAATAACTAGTTTTTATCCTATTAGGCTAGGTGTTGGGTTCTCTATCTCTAAAATATTTGCGAGGGACCTTGTTACCATATTCCCAACTGCTGGGTTCATCTCCGGTGGTAGGAGTCCAGAATTCGTAAGACGATCACCGAGGCGTATGAAGATAGCGCAAAATCGCATTATCGCAAATACTTCCCAATAATGGGGGTCTCGTACTTCGTTGCTTGAGACTTTTTCATAATAAGAGGCTTGCTCTTCTCTGGTTGGGTAACCTGCCATCCTTTCCACNTTGACATCGTCAAAAGACATTCTGTCGAACATAAGCCACCAGCCAAGGTCAGCTTCGGTTGGGCATANTGAACATGCNTCCCANTCAACTACTGCAGCTGGTGCGTAATCATCCCAGATAATGTTTCCGAGTCGGGCATCGCCCCAGCTTAAGCCGATGCGTTCGTCATTCGGATTATTTCTTTCTAACCAGTTAAGTGCGTANTCCATGACTGGGTGCTCTCTTCCAGCCAGTTCCTNTTGAACATAAGCCCTGTAGATCTCTATTTGTTTTGCTTGGGTNGGGTCGCCGTCGCAAGGGTTTAACCACTCTAGGTTTGCCTTTTTCCAATCAATGTGGTGGATACCAGCCATTGCCTCAAGTCCTGTTTGGACCATCTGTGTTCGTTGTTGATCTGTTGCCTCATCAACAACAAAACCTTCTTCTGTGTATCGAGGGCGATCAGATGGTATTCGTCCATCAACGTGAACCATTACGAAAAAAGGTAGTCCTAGGTATGGTTTGGTGATTAGTTTGCCAAGCGTAGGAATTGGTACATCACTGTTGTTTTGAACGGTAGTCATTACCCGCTGTTGCAACGCAACTGATGTTGCACAATCGGGAGTCTGTATTGGGAACATTCCACCATCTTCTGGTTCTATTCGTGCAACGTATCTTCCGTTGTGAGATTCCTCATTGGTTTGGGATGAAATTTCAAAGAAAACTGTTTCATTGGAGAATCCCGTCGCAACAGGAATATCAATATCATTTACAATGANGTTGGAATNATCGGNGTGGGCATCGCTGAACCATTGCAGCAGCCCCTCGCTGTATTGGCTTCTGTCCATGTGAAATTTTGGAGCGTTTGATGCATCATTCACGAGTCTGTCCTGATTCACATAGTTGATTCTGTCAGATTCGTGCNGTTAGCACTGAGTCGTCGTCTTCCGANTANTAGGCCACTTTGGGATCGTATTTAATTCCGCCTTCTTCTTCCCAACGGCGTAGTTCTGCCCTACCCACAACAAACCAGTGAACTTCGTCGGGTCCATCTGCGAGTCGGAGTGTCCTTTGTGACGTGTACATGTCCGCTAGTGGTGTCCATTGTGATACTCCTGTACCGCCGTGAAACTGGATCGCTTCATCAATAATGTGGCATACACGAATGGGAACCATGGCTTTGACNGCGCTGACCCANACTCGGGCAGCTTCATTTCCTAGCTCATCCATTGCTTTTGCTGCGGTTAGAACCATGCGACGCATTGANTCAATCTCTATTCTTGCTTTCGCAATGACCTCTATATTTTTCCCAAGACTAGCAATTGGTTTACCAAATGCCTCACGAGTGAGGCCACGTTTAACCATTAGCTCAATTGCTCTCTCNGCGGCTCCTATAGAACGCATGCAATGGTGTATCCTGCCGGGCCCTAGNCGTACTTGTGAAATTTCGAATCCGCGTCCTTCTCCAAGCAAAATATTGTCTTTGGGAACACGGCATTCATTNAATCGGAGGTGCATATGACCGTGGGGTGCGTCATCTTTACCGAAGACATGCATGGGTCCAACAATTTCTACGCCGGGATTGTCCATGGGAACAAGAATTTGTGATTGNCGTTTGTGAGGTGGACCGTCGGGATTTGTTTGAACCATGCAGATCATGATTTTGCACCTTGGGTCTCCGGCNCCNGAAATATAGAATTTCTCTCCATTGATGACCCATTCTTCTCCATCAAGAACTGCACTGCATGAAATNTTTTTTGCGTCTGAAGAAGGGATGTCAGGTTCCGTCATTGCGTATGCGGATCGAATTTCACCNTTTAACAACGGGGTTAACCATGTATCTTTTTGGTCTTGTGTNCCNACTCGTTCAAGTACTTCCATGTTCCCGGTATCTGGGGCAGAGCAGTTTAAGCTTTCGGANGCGATCGGGTTCTTCCCTAATTCGGTTGCAATATATGCGTAATCAAGGTTTTTTAATCCTTCACCTGTTTCAGCGTCTGGGAGGAAGAAATTCCAAAGGCCTTGTTCTTTTGCTTTTGCCTTAATGGAGTCAAGGAGTTCAAGTTGGCCATCACCGTATCCCCATCGATCTTCGCGACCCTCTCCTAAACGAAAAAATTCTTGGGTGTGAGGGTTAACTTCTTCTTCAATAAATTTCGTGACAGCATCAAAGAGGGGTCGNGCCTCTTCTGACATTCTGAGATCAAACATTTCGGGTGTGGTTTCTANCCCTGCCATAATATTCCTCCGTTAAAATCTATGTATTCACCTTATGTCTATCTTGACCTGATTCACTAAGTTAGAGGAAACGAATCTTAAGAAATTTCTATTTTTGATCAACTTGACCTATTTTCGTATTAGTAGCATTTCACAGATCNGCTAAGGAAAATTTATGGATAGAGAATCATCNTTGACAGCATTGGATAACTGTTTCACTGATTTTAGNAACCTGCTCAGCAATCTTGAGGAGAACGATTGGGCAGTTCAATCGCTCTGCCCAGATTGGGATATCAGAGGAGTTGTCACTCACCTTGCCGGTATTGAAGNNCTTTTATTAGGTTGGGCTCCACAAAGTGCCGAAGAATGGCCTCCTTTTCAAAAAATNGCTGATTTCGAAAAGGAAACAAGTAGTTTGAGTAATGCCGAATTGTTAGAAAAGACACTGAATATTCTTGAATTACGGAGAAAAGAATTATCAGCGTTAGGTGATTCTGCTTGGAATGCTGAATGTATGACTCCTATTGGCCCAGCTACATACGGTCGTTTTATGAATGTTCGAGTATTTGATTTCTGGGTTCATCAACGAGATATGACTATGCCTTTAGGTATTGATACTAAAGATGATGGAGTACATGCGGAAATTACGTTAGATGAAGTTCATGGCTCGTTGGGGTATATCGCTGGCAAGAAAATCGGTTTGGAAGATGGCATGAGCATTGCTTTTCAACTTTCCGGTGCGATTGAACGTACGCTTTTCGCTGANGTTGATGGNAGAGCTAAGGTCGTTGATGGTGTTGATAATCCGACCGTTACTATTTCTGCGGATATGCGGAGCTTTATCATGTTGGCTTGCGGCAGGATAGACCCGCAGCAAGAAATTGATTCAGGCCGTATTAGTTGGTCTGGTGATGATTCATGGGGAGAAAAAGCAGCTCGGAANCTTCGTTTCACTATTTAGCTATCTTTCATGTTTTTATTGTGTATGTTGTAGATTCTGCTATTAGCGATAATGTCAAATTGTGAGCTTGCGGGATACAAATCTTGACAAATTGGATAACGGTACCTTTGACGTCCTGATAGTTGGAGGCGGAATTAACGGAGCAGTTTCTGCTGCTGCATTGTCTGCCAGGGGTGCCTCAGTAGCATTGATTGATCGTGGTGATTTTGCTGGCTTTACAAGCCAGCAATCCTCAAATCTTGTATGGGGTGGAATCAAATATTTGGAGAATTACGAAATTCCTCTTGTACGCAAATTATGTATGAGCCGTAATCGTTTAATGCGTGCATACCCAGCAAACGTCAAGGAAATCGGTTTTCTTGGTGTGATGGGTGAAACATCCCCGTTCCCTCCTTGGCTTGTTGGTGTTGGTGCTTTTGCATATTGGGGTATTGGTAATTTCAAAACAAATGCTCCTCGACCGATGAGTCCGGAGACAGTAGAACGAATCGAACCTGTTATAAATACCATCGGTACAAAGGGCGGTATTGAATACGCTGATGCTTACCTAAAGGATAATGATGCACGGTTCGTATTTAGTTTTATTCGTTCTGCAATGGATGTAGGAGCGATAGCAGCAAATTATGTTGAATTGATTTCAGCAGAAAGATCTGGAGGGAAATGGCAGGCTGCTCTGCGAGATGTTGAGTCAGGAGCTGAGCTTTCGGTAAATGCAAAAGTAATTGTCAATGCTGCGGGTCCTTTTCTTGATGGATTAAATTCATCATGGAATCTTCGTACTCGTCACCAAATTGTGTACTCGAAAGGAGTTCACTTAGTCGTTGATCAGCTGACGCCTAATGAAAGGGTTCTTGCATTTTGGGATGATAGTCAGCGACTTTTCTATGTTATTCCTATGGGGAATAGATCTGTGATCGGAACTACTGACACTCGTGTTGAGGATCCTCATACAGCTGTTACGGATCAAGACCGTGATTTTCTTTTGAGTCAGATCAATGACCGTTTAGATCTTATGACTCCTTTATCTAATGATGACATTATTGCTGAGAGGTCAGGTGTTAGACCGTTAGTCGTCCGGAGGACGTCTAGAAGTTTCAAAGATGTTGATTGGACAGCTCTGTCAAGGAAACATGAAATAGAAGTTGATCATGCGAAGCAAGTAGTATCTATTTTTGGTGGGAAGCTCACTGATTGCCTAAACGTGGGGGAAGAAGTTGCTTCAGCTGTGCAAATGTTGGGTATCCATTTATTGCCAGATCAACGACGATGGTATGGGGAGCCAGGTCGAGAATCTAGGCGAGCTTTTTTCAGACNAACTCGCGGNATGCGCATAGANGACTTTAATGACCGAGCGGGTTCAGAACCCTTNTCGGAAAGGCTTTGGCGACGCTATGGGAGAAGAGCCTTCGATATGCTTGACGATATTCGAGAAGATCCGACAATGGCTGAAGANGTTTTAGACTCNTCTGATTATCTNCGCGTTGAACTTCACAATACTGCGAGCACAGAAATGGTTGTGAAGCTAGACGACTTTCTNCGTCGCCGTAGCAAAATTTCTTTGATTACCCGTGATGAGGATGTTCGTTCCGCAAAGGGGTTACAGGAGGTCGCNGATATTCTCTTCGGTTCTGAGGCGAATAATAAGCTGGAAGAGCATTTCGGAACTNTTCCAACCCAACCTTTACCTAAAGAATAGCACAGAAGATTATTCTAGAAATTCTGGTTCNTCGCGCATAAGTTCTTCCCACCATGTTTGGAATTGGAACCATCCAGCGATCTCGTGTCCTTGTTGGTCGTATCCTGACTGAGCAAGATCATCAGGGATCTCTATGGGAGTTCCTGCAGATAATGCGAGAATTTGGCTTTGACAACTGCGCTCCAAAGCTACNAACCACCAGACTGCGGAATCAACACTTTCTCCTGCAGTAATGATTCCATGATTTTGATGGATTAGGGCTTTCTTATCTCCTAGTGCTTCAGCCATAGCTTTCCCCACAGCTGTATCCAAGACAACTGCTCCGCTACCAGCAGAACATAATGCTACGTCGTTGAAGAACATGGTGTCGTCTTGGGTAATCATTTTTAGTGGTTGCCCTAGAGAGGAAAATGTTCTTCCATACATAGAGTGACAATGAGCTGCGGCCATGACATCGGGTCTAGCTGCATGGAGTTGTGAATGTATAGCAAAGGCTGCTGCGTTGACTGGTTGATCCCCTTCTACGACCTCTCCGGTATGGTCAACACAAATTAAATCAGAGACTTTCATAAGTTTAAAGTTTTTTCCGAATGGATTAACCCAGAAGCGATCAGGGAATTCNGGGTCTCTGACAGTGATATGTCCTGCGACGCCTTCTGCGAGTCGGAGTCTACCCAAAACTCGTAATCCTGCTGCTAGTCGCTGTTTTCTGTGAAGTCGCTCTGCTTCAAAATCAATTATTTCGTTTTGGTCTGGCCATGAGAATTCATTATCAGCTGTGCTGTTACTTTCTTCATTTTCGCTGGCTTTTACATCAGTCATTGACTTCACCTCATTTCATTGTGTTTATACCGTAACCGAATTTTGTCAGTTCTGTCATCTAAATNGCTGGTATTGGTTTTCTGGAGGTAGTCTCGCATCATGTGGATTANGTGGAATAATTATGAATGAAAAGCTGAATAAGAGCTTTGATCCGTCAAAAAATCCGCCTGCAATCTCTGATGTCGTAGGTCCGATAGATAAGCGACTTATTCACGTATTAAATNCTGAGCGAACGAAATGGGTAGCTGTAGACGCATCGTTAGTGGAGCCGTTTGATGCTCTTGAAGCTCTTATCTTTAGCGGTGGGAAAAGGATTCGTCCAGCATTTTTTCACTGGGCGCATGTTGGTGCCGGAGGAGATCCCGACTCTAATGTTGCTATTGATGCTGCTGCTGCGATTGAAATGTTGCATGCATTTGCACTTGCACATGATGATGTGATGGATCATTCTTCCTCTCGTCGGGGTGAACCTTCGATATGGCAGCGTTTTGCTTCCTTTCATGCGGATAATGGTTGGGAAGGAAATGCTAAAGATTTCGGAGAAGCGGTTGCTATTCTCGTTGGGGATCTCGCTCATGTTATAGCCGATAGTTTGGTTCGGGATTTAGCCCCTGATATTTGTGAAATCTGGAATGAATTGCGGCTGGAAGTCAACATCGGACAGTACCTTGATGTGCTTTCGGGAGTGACGAGAACATTTGATCAGGAAGGAGCTCGCAGGATACTTGAGTATAAAACGGGTCGATATTCTGTTCAACGTCCTTTGCATCTCGGTGCTGCGATAGCTGGCCGTTATGAAGAGTTTTCTGAGTCGTTCACTGCATTTGGTCAACCAGTGGGGGTTGCTTTTCAACTACGCGACGATCTTTTAGGTGTTTTTGGTGATGAAAAGGAAACNGGAAAGCCTGTTGGTGACGATTTACGGGAAGGAAAACCTACATCCCTTGTTGCTGCAGCTTTTGAGAGGGCTGACNNTAAACAACTCCAGGTCCTTAATTTAATNGGTTCGCATGAATTGACTGATAGCGACGTATCACATATCCAGAACGTCATTATTGAAACTGGTGCTGAGAGGGTNATTGAAGAAGANATTCGTGAGCTAACTGATATAGCTTTANGTGAACTTGAATCATCTTCANTGAAGGCNGANGCTTTGGATGCATTGCGCGAGCTAGCATTATTTGTTGCATATCGAAGTTATTAATTAGATTCTCAAAAGTTAGTCAATTGATGGCGTTGTCGTGCCACAATGGNATGGTGGGGTTAAGAAAATTATCTTCTACGAATGCTTTTGTTGTCACTGACTTGGTTGATGTTCCGTCTTTCGGGATTATTCGTAGTGCNAAAAAAATATTGCAAGGTGGAGCTAAAGATCTTGCACGCTCAATGACATACACTTTCGCTTCTTTTGGAATGAAACGAGGAGGAGCATCTGGTGGCATAAACGCTACTCCTGAAGAGAAAGANGANGCAGTAGAGAATTTCGTTTCTGAAATTGTGGATGACGTTTCCGCTGGAAGCCTAGGATTTGACGCAGGAAAGGGAATAAATCCTTTATCATTTGAAAAACTGAATCAGGTCGATACTCGATCTGATATGCGATTCACTGACCATGGTCTAGATCAGCTTGGACAGTTTTTAGCGGCTCTGGGACCTGTGATTATCGCTGATCAAGTATCTGGCCTTGATGGAAAAAAAGTCGCTATTGAGGGATTCGGCGACCATAGCTCGGCAATGATGGACCTTATCGTTGAACGTGGTGGGACAGTTGTTTCTATCTCGACGCTCTCAGGTTCAGTTAGCGATGCTGAAGGATTAGAAACAAGCGAGGTGAGAGCGGGTTGGAGTGAGAGCGGTGTTAATTTTGTGAAGTCATCCGATGGAGAGGCAGATCCGGCTTGGAAAGTGTTTCAATCAGGTGCTGACATTTTATTTGCTGGTTCCAAAATGGGGGCAGTAAGTCACGTCACTGCAGAAAAACTTCAAGTACAGGCGCTAATTCCGCATCAGCCAATACCCTTTACGGCGAGGGCACTCGCAATGCTTCAACGAAAAGGAACTGTTGTTATTCCTGATTTTCTTGCTGTAGCTGGACCGATCTTCGCATCATGGCCGAATGGTGATTCGAGTCCTTCCGACATTATCTCCACTGCGTCGACTGCGATAAGTGGTGTTGTAGAAGAGTCCTTGGAACATGAGGATGGATTATTTTTAGGCGCGTGTTATCGTGCTGAATCTTTTCTTGCCTCTTGGCACGATACGAAATTATTCGGTCGGCCTTTAGCAAGCTAACTACCGTCAACTTTGTAAAAGCACTACAGTCCATGTAACGGTTTGGAGGGAACATGATTATTATTACTGCAACGCTATCTTTTGAGACGCAAGAAGATCGTGATATAACGGTGGCGAAAACCGCGGCTGTGCAGGCAGCAACTCGTAATGACGAGCCCGGTTGTTTAGCATATTGCTTTGCACCGGACCCCGCTGAACCGACACATATTCAGGTGTTTGAACTATGGACCGATGCAGAGAATCTTGCCGCTCACTTTGACCATCCCAATTACTCAGCAATGGTTGAGGTCCTTCATGGATGCGATGGCTTCCTTGCATCTGAAAATCGGTTGTATGTTTCAGAGGATAGGGGGCCTGTCTATGACAGCGATAAGAAATTCCGTTTTGACGCGGTATCAAGTGCGTATGGGACTGATACATAATTAATGTCGATGGTGATTGATCTTCATGCCCACGTGGTACTTGAAGAAAGCTTTGGAGCCGCAGGCAAGTACGGCCCGGAATTAAGCTCAGATCCAAAGCTTCAAGAATTCCGAGTTGGTGATTACGCAATACGTGTTCCATACAAAGACAGTGTCTTTATGGACGCACAAAAACGTGTTGACGCCATGGATAGTTTGGGAATTGATTTGCAATTACTTTCACCGAATCCTCTTTCATTCTTTGGACACATTGAAACTGAAGAAGCTCTCCGATTCGCAAGAGCATCAAACGACGCTATGACAAAACATATAAAGCCATTCCCGGACCGTTTGCTCGGTGCTGCTTCTGTTCCTTTGCAAAATCCTGAATTTGCGTGTGAAGAGCTACGGCGTGCAGTACATGATTTGGGTTTAATTGCAGCCTATATAGGCACTGATTACGGGTTTCCGTTGGATCATCCAAAGCTTGATGTGTTTTATCAAACAGTTGTGGACTTAGATATCCCTTTACTAATCCATCCCGCAACAAATAATGGGATACGGGGTGCCGCTGATGAGCGACTTGCACGGTTCGGACTTGACCTGATTCTTGGATATGCATACGAGGAAACGATAGCTGTGGCTTCTCTTGTGCTTGGTGGCGTGATGCAGCGTCACCCGAGACTTGATGTGTGTGTTTCTCATGGCGGAGGAGCGATAGCTTTTCTGAAACAGCGGTTTGAATCTATGGCTACTTTCCTTGGCACAGAATCAACGTTCGCTGAGGATCTGAAATTGTTGTGGTTTGATTCGCATCTTGAAGAAGGTCCTGCGCATGACCTGGTGGTGTCAACTGTAGGCGAGGACCGGATGGTTTTTGGAACAAATTTCGGTGGCTGGGACACTCCAACGGTAATTACTGATTTTGATCAGAGTCTCACAACCAACGCAATTAAATTATTGCGTCTACCATGGAATGAATAACGTAAGGGGAAACTGTGAAACCAATACTGATTCATAATGCACGGTTATTCTGTGGCGTTGACGAGGAAGTTATTGATGATGGAACGATTTGGGTCGCGAACGGCTTCATTAGATACGCTGGCCCATCTATAGATTTCAAGCAAGACGTTCAAAACGTTGAACGTTACGATGCAGCAGGAAAATTTGTGATGCCGGGCATGATAGAGTCACATGTTCATCTTTCATACAACAATGCGCATCCTCAACAGTTAAATAATCAGCCCTTACCTATCGCCATGCTCGATGCAGTTGATAATGCTCGTGTTTTACTCGGTTCAGGTTTCACATCTGCAATTAGTTTCGGATCAGCTCAAGGTTTAGACGTCCCATTGCGTGACGCTATTAACGATGGGCGAGTTTGTGGTCCGCGACTTGAAGCATCGGATCGTGATTTGGGATCAACTGGAAGTAATGCGGATGGGTCTTTTGGTGGTGATGATTCTAAGAAAATAATTGCAGATGGGCCGTGGGCTATTCGTAAAGCGGTCCGTTCTCTAGCGAAAAAACGATGTGACATCGTAAAAATTTTCTTGGATGGAGAAGCGTTAAACGAATACGCTCCCCCAGGTGTGCTGACCTACAGCGATGAAGAGGTAGATGCAGCTGTAAGCGAAGCTCATATACGGGGCATGCGAGTTGTTTGCCATTCACGTTCCGCAGCTGCGGTGAAGCAAGCTGTGCGCTTTGGTGTGGATATTATCGGTCACGCTAATTACCTTGATGAAGAAGCTGTTTCAATGTTGGAAGCTGAACGGCACCGCATATTTGTTGGCCCAGGAATAGCATGGGAAGTTTCGTTGCTGGATAAAGGAGCTCAACTGGGGCTACCGCGTGATGCTATGGAACAACGAGGCTACCAGCGTGAAGTTGATGAAACGATCGCATCAGTTAAGAGGCTTCGTGAAAGCAATGTTCGTGTGTTAATCGGAGGTGATTATGGTCTCAATATCACGCCTCATGGAACGAACGCTAAAGATCTAGAATATTTCGTAGATTTATTTGGGATGTCTAACGTGGAAGCATTGTTATGCGCTACCCGCGATGGAGGTGCTGCTGCGAACACGGATGGTATGGTAGGCACACTTGAGCATGGCAAATACGCTGATCTCGTTATTGTTGATGGAGATCCTTCTGTTGATGTAAGAGTTTTACAAGACCATGACCGGATTGTTGGTGTGATGAAAGCAGGGTTATTGCATCATGGTTTGCTTCGGAATAACCCCTATGCGTCGCTAAAAAACGATTGAAAACAGAGATAATATATAAGCCGTTGAGAAATAAAGGGGGAAAGAAATGATAGTTATTGCAGGTTCTTTCAGGTTTGATGATGGAGTCACTGAAGATGTGACGGCGGCATGCAAATCAGTTATGGAAGCAACGCATCAGGAAGAAGGGTGTCATGAATACATTTTCTATCCTGATCCATTAGATAGCAATATCTTGCGTGTGTTTGAAATGTGGGAGGATGCACAATCACTCAATAATCACTTTGGGACTAGTCACGTAGATGCGTTTCGGAAAGCGATGGGTGGGTGGACTATCTCAGAGCGAGAGATCAAAAAATTTGAGACAGATTCCTTTGAGTCAATGTGAGCGGAGAATCATGAGCCAACTAACAACACCTGAACTTTTTGATATGTCTGGTCATGTCGCAGTCATAACTGGCGCTGGACGAGGTATCGGGGAGGGAATCGCTAAGTCTTTTTCTGAAGCGGGGGCATCTGTTGTTGTCGCCGCCCGAAGAACTGAAGAAATAGACCGTGTAGCGGCGGAAATTAATGAATCTGGTGGTTCTGCTATAGCTGTCACTACAGACGTCACCGATGATGATGCTGTGGAGAATCTTGCGAAATCAGCGATTGCAGAATATGGCAAATTAACTACATGGGTGAATAATGCAGGGGGATCTCCGATGAGGATGCCGTTATCGGACTTGCCTCGTGAGGAATGGGATCGCACAGTGGCCTTGAATCTCACATCTATTTATATCGGATCTATCACAGCGGCCAAATACATGACAAAGGGATCAATTATTAACATCACTTCCGGAGCAGGTTCAGGCCCGGTTCCTGGAAGCGGGCATTATGGAGCGTCAAAAGCTGGAACGAATTCTTTGACATGGACACTATCAGCTGAATTAGCTCCTGATATTCGAGTCAACGCTGTTGCTCCTGGAGCCATTCCGACTGAAGTCATGATGAAAGCTATCGGCAAAGACGAAAACCAACTAGATGAGATATTAGATGAGTGGAATATTCCGTTAGGTCGGTTAGGGACACCTCAAGATATAGGCGCAGCCTGCCTGTATTTAGCTTCGGACGCTGCAAGTTGGGTGAGCGGTGAAATTCTTCGAGTTGGTGGTGGAGCAAAAGCCAGATAGGCGATCACGTTCTAACAGAATTTCCTTCCTTCATAGACGTCATAAAAAATTGACGGGAACAAAATAGAGCACTTAGACGTCAAAGCATGTACACACCAAGTGGTTTGTGGTGATAGGAAAAATCTGTAGGAGTTTATCTATGTTCGATAAGGGAAATAAGAGTTTTGGATTAATTCTTCTAGGGCTCACGATACTTGCGGGGCTGTTTGGGTGTTCAGATTCTTCGTCTAACGCACCAGAGGAGAACGACCGGGTAATCATCGGTGAGTCTGGATCTGGTGCAGCACGGTGTAAAGCATTAAGTATTGAATGCGGGTACGGATACGACTATCAAGCAAACCAGACTGTTGATTTGTGGGAATTGAACGCTGATGGTTCTGCTTGGCTTCTAAAAGAGGAATATGCAGATGGGGGTGTACGTTGTGAGGCACTTACAGAGTCTTGTGGTTGGCGATGGTTTCCAAATACTGAAACATATATAGATGTGTGGGTTTTTGATTATGGTTCGATGAAGTTTATTGAAAACCCTGATCTTTCATCTATCCCTAAGGGTTTGCAACCTGGAGATCCACCGGTTAAACAACCTGGAAGAGAAAGCTAAAATTGTTATTTCCTAATCGTTTCAAAGACGGACGGTAATGCATGCACTGGTTTAGGTTCAGGGTAAATTTGTGCCATCTCTGCAATGATGCTTTTGTCTTCAATATTGTCTTTGGTAAGCCGAAGGTCATGTCCGTGTTCTTCCAAGTCAGCATTAAATATCGTTAAAACATCCTTGATTGATAATGGATTCGCTTGTTTATGCTTTTGCTCTTCAATGTTTGTGTATACATTTGCTTTCCATAAAACTGACACACGATATTCGTTAAGCGGCGCCTCATAAATTTTTTCATCATGGTCGGTTACCACCCATGTCTTATTGTCTGTGGGGAGAAGTTGCGCTGAGGGTGTTACGAGAACGGTTCCGTTATGAAAAGGCCCGACTGGACCTACTTGGTGGAACATTCCGTGGTTATCTCCAAGAAGGGCCGTATTTTTCATATTTCCGACGTGTTCTGTTGGTGGGTTATCGGGCCCTTTGGGCCAGTACAAGAGTCCGCCCCCTTCTACGTCGTCGAGCCACCATATCGCTGTTGCTTGAACGATTTCGTATGCGTTAAAAAGGTGAGACCACGTCATTGCTCGTAACAGCCACATGGGTGTATTTGCTCGTTCGCGTCCGTGGAATCGTGAATTATCAGTATGAGCGGGACCACCATCGTTTATTGCTGCCATGATGTTCACGTAGACGCTGTGTGGTTCTATGATGTCGGCGTTATAGAACGCTTTTGATTGATTGATGTATGTGTCGTTGTGGAGAAATATTTCTGATCCTTCTGCGATAAATGTGTCATGAACCCAGTCATTTTGGAACCACATGGGACGAGTTTTAGCGTGGGGGTCAGCTCCAGGATTGTACCAGCCACCAAGTGGTGTGTATGGGGCATGGGATGATAGGAGATCGTGGACCTGTTGAAGATTTGGGAAAACGTCTTGGAGAATAAGGGGTTGGTCAGCGTAGCTCAGCATTTATGTGAATGTAAGGCCGTCAAAGTCTTCACTTTCCACCCATTCCTGCAGATAATTAAAGAACGCTACAGACCCTTCTGGGTAGCGTGCTGAGCTGAACAGGTCACGGTCGGTTGTCGTGTGACCTTCGTTATTGTAGTAACCGGGTGTGCAATTAGCGAGGAAACCTCGGTCTTGGACTTCCAAGCTATTCACCCATTGAGTTTCAGCTTCGAGAGTAGGTTCAAGAGTTTCGTATCCCTTATCTACACATTCCCGAACCATTGCTGCTATGGCGGTAGAGGATTCACTGAAGTTATGCGTCACGTTAGCTACAAGATTTCCGCCTTGAGCTAAGCCAAGTATGAACAGATTTGGGAACCCATGAATGTTGATGCCGTGAAGGCTTTTCATTCCATCGCTCCAATGATCACTTAAGCTCTCCCCTGATTTTCCATATGTTTCATAGTGCGCTGTATGCACAATATGCACTTCAAATCCGGAAGCGAGAACTATGCAGTCAAGTTCATAGTGCTGACCATTGGCCCATATGCCAGTTTCATCTATACGTTCAACTCCGCTACCGTCCGTATCTATGAGATGAGTTGATGGATTATTGAAGGATTGGAGGTACTCGTCATGGAAGCATGGTCGTTTACAAAGTTGCCGATACCAAGGTTTAAGCGCTTCGGCAGCTGAATCATCAGTGACGATGGAATTGACTCTGGCACGGATTTCATTCATCTTTTCATCATCAGATTCGCTAAAAGCTTCTATCCAAACATCGTCAAGGCTAGCTCCAGGAGTATCTTGTATTTTATTAATAATGCGATCTCTTATACGAATAGCGATGTCTGTCCAGCCATCTTTGACTAGATCTTTATCAGCGAAACCGCCTGATTGAAGGGTGGCAAAATTGAGTAACCATTCTCGTTGCCAGCCTGGTTGAAGGTCTTTGAAATCATCGTTGGTGAGTGGACGGTTATTTCGTATATCTATTGAAGAGGGAGTGCGCTGGAATACGTATAAATCTCCAGATGAGGCTGAGAGGTGAGGAATGCATTGAACTGCTGTTGCGCCGGTTCCGATTATCCCAACTCGTTTATCAGCTAAACCTTCCATACGTTGACCAGTTCTGTCACCACCCGTGTAGTCGTAATCCCAGCGAGCTGTGTGGAACATGTGCCCTTTGAAATCTTCTATTCCTTGTATTCCTGGAAGTTTTGGCTTTGATATAGGACCTGTCCCCATAGTAAGGAACTGAGCTTTAAGTTCATCTCCTCGATCGGTTTTGATTATCCACCTTTTAGTTCGTTCGTCCCATCTAGCTTCTTCTACGCTTGTTGAGAAAAGCGCTCCTTCGTAGAGATTAAACGTTGAAGCTATACGTTTAGCGTGTTCGTGTATCTCAAAGCCTTGTACATATTTTTCGGATGGGAAATAATTCGTTTCTTCAAGAAGAGGTAGGTACACCATGGCAGCTGTGTCACACATGGCTCCTGGGTAGCGGTTCCAGTACCAGACACCTCCGACATCTCCCCCACTTTCGATTATAGTGACATCTTCAATTCCAGCTGCTTTCAGTCGTGCGCCTGCGCATAACCCTGCAAACCCTCCTCCTATAATTGCAACAGTTGTTTCATCTGTTCGTGGTTCTCGTTCTTCTCTGTTGATGTATGGGTCTTCAAGGAGGTGAGCGAAACGTCCCGAAGGTTTAAGATACTGATTTGGCCCGTCGTTTCGAACGCGTTTATCCCGCTCAAGTTTGTAGCGTTCTCGTAACTGTTCTGCTGATAGATTATTTTCAGTAATGCTCATTGTTATCTACTTGTACTGTAGTGGGTTAGTACAAAACTGAAAATTTATGTTACCAACCGCCGCCACCGCCGCCACCGCCGCCACCGCCGCCACCACCACCGCCGCCGCCACCGTCCATGAATCCGAGACCTCCACCGAAATCTCCAGGAATGTGACTATCAAACGCGTGTGCGGCGGCAGCAAAGAACAATACATCTTCATATCCATCGTCTAGACCAGCGGCTTTGCGGTTATAGCTTTTCAAATTATTATTCCAGTGATCAATTTCTCCTAATGCGACTGCCCACGCGGTGTAAAGTCGTAACGTTCCATTCTCTGCAGCTTGTTGCACATGTTTTGCCTCAGATGTTTTTATGAACTTTTTAAACCCTTGTATTTGAATCCATAGGCCAGAACCCTTGGGAGACCGAACAGCTAACTCCCAACCTCGATAAATGTAGGCGATATACATTCCAAAGAGGAAGGAAAATAAAAGTGCTACCGGCATAGAAAAAAATGCGACTATTGCTGAAAGGCCCAAAAGAAGCAAGAATGAAATTCCGGTTCCAAGGTGTTCTCCAAACGCAGCTTTTTTGTGAAACCATAGGTCTGAATGTTCGTACCATTCTTTTAGCTCTTCCCCTAATTTGCGCCAGCCTTCCGCGAAATCTGTACTTGTGCGTAGCTCGCTTGTATGTTCTCCTATTTGTTTCATGTCGAGAGTTGGTTGATTTATAGCCGCGTTTTTTCCAAAAATTTCTCTCAAGGGTTGAGATTCCGGGGGATCTGACGACACGTACTGATATCTTGATCCATCTTTACTTTTTAGCTTGAGTGTCCCATCAACGACCTGTTGCAAAAACCATGCCTGTTTGGCTTCTTGAGTAACTTCTTCATTGATAAGAATTGCCCCATGGTAAGGGGTTACATTGTCAGGTGGCACAACGCTGAGAGTTACAAGTTTATTCATGTCGGCATAACTCAATGCTTTTGATGGCCCATCATTAGAATCAGCAAATGCAGCTTCGGTAGCGCCTCCGCTTCGGACGATATCTCTACCCCTGTACAGAAGAAATTGTGTAACTCCTACTTTTCCTAAGATTGCGAGAAGTATGGCAAGAACGACATTAGTGATGTTGTTCCAAAGAGGATACCTACCATCATTTCCCGTTGGGGCTTTCGGCGGAGGTAAAAAATCTGTCGATTCTGCAACAGGCAAAGTGGTGCGTTGCGCTGCGATGAACAAGCCTGTTCTATCTGCAATATTATCGGCTGTCACTATTACAATATCTCCAATTTGGTTGATGTCGCATCCAGGGTTTGAAGATGAATTTCCTCCAATGAATCCACAAGTTGGGTTTTCTAAGAGTTGTGGATACCGGAGTTGGATTGTTGCTGAGTTAATGTCCCATTCCCATCTCTCTGGTATTGCGTTCCAACAAATAGTTTCTCCAGATAAGCCGCACTGATCCGTTCTATCTAATATTTTCGGTTCCAATTCGTATTCAATGATGTATCGGTGAAGTCCGTAATTATTGATGTTTGGTTCACCGATGCGGAGACAAGTCCATCTAACCCCTTGAATACATCTATTTCCGAATTCGGAGATTTCCCTGTAGTTCAAAATTTTCCAAAAATCAGGTGCGTGAGGGGACTCCA
>PAWI01000038.1 GCA_002713485.1 Acidimicrobiaceae bacterium | reverse complement strand
ACCTGACCTAATGAACGAAATGACGGAACGAGTAAAATCTCGTTCATCGTCTTCTTCCGAAGCTAAAAAAACTGGGGCTTTGCCATTCAAATCCATACAAGCCGGAGCAGCAACACAAGTTTGGGCTGCAATCACGGAAGACCTCAAGGAGTATAATGGAGCGTACTTAGGGGATTGCCAAATAGGTATTGAAGGAGGTAATCCAAGTGAGTCTGGATACCTACCGTACATTTTTAATCGCAAAACAGCTGAGGCATTGTGGGTGNTAAGTGAANACTTNGTGAATCAGAAGTTCCCCAAAGAGATTCCCTGATAATCACTGACCCTATTTTTCAGATTGGTGAACTCCAGAAGCTATTAGTACCTGATAACTTCCCTTACAACGATTTACAGGATTAACATTATAAAAACAATTAGGAGGTAAAAGTGCCGGGATTACTGCCAGATGTTGACCCCGATGGTTTGATAGAGTACTCAGTCGTCTATACCGACAGAGCAGTCAACCACATGTCTCTCAGTTTCCGAGAAGTCATGATTGATATTTCCGATACTTTAAAAGAGGTTTACAACGCCGATGGTGTTGCAGTAGTTCCAGGAAGCGGAACTTTCGGNATGGAAGCAGTCGCCCGACAATTCGCGACCAACCAAAACGTTATGGTTATTCGGAACGGCTGGTTCAGTTATCGGTGGACACAGATCCTTGAAATGGGATCTATCGCTTNATCCCATTCAATATGCATGGCAAATCCAGTAAGTGAAGAAGGNCAATCCGCTTTTGCCCCAGCTGATATTGAGCTAGTTCTTCAGAGAATCGATGAGGAAAGCCCTAAGGTTGTATTTGCTCCCCATGTAGAAACATCCGCAGGAATGCTATTGACAGATGAATATATAAGCAGAGTCGCCGATGCTACCCATCGAAATGGGGGAATAATGGTNCTTGACTGCATAGCGTCGGGAGCATTGTGGGTTGATATGAAAAAAACCGGAGTGGACGTAATCGTGAGCGCGCCACAAAAAGGGTGGAGTGGAACTCCNTGCTGCGCAATAGTGATGATGAGNCAATTAGCTCTAGACATGCTTGAGAATACTCAAAGTTCAAGTTTTGCTTGTGATCTAAAGAAATGGCGGGAAATCATGGAAGCCTATGAAAAAGGTGGACATGCGTATCACGCAACAATGCCTACCGATGGGTTAAAGAACTTCCGAAATGTGATGAANGAAACTCAAGAACTTGGTTTTGATAAAATGAAAGAAGCCCAAATTGAGCTCGGTAATAGAATTCGAATAGTTCTTGAAAACCATGGGTACCAGTCTGTCGCAGCAGATGGTTTCAANTCACCTGGAGTTATCGTCTCATACACTAATGATCCCGATATCAAATCTGGGGCAAAGTTCACCGCCGCAGGAATGCAAATTGCCGGCGGAGTTCCGCTCAAATGCGGAGAGCCTGAGAACTTCTCTACTTTCCGTATTGGCCTTTTTGGGTTAGATAAGCTAACCAACATTGACAGAACTGTTGAAACCTTTTCAGAAACACTTGCAGCTATTCAAGCGTAAAGAAGTCAGCGCGAGCCCGACGATTCTGATCATAGACAGGCTCGCTTAAATCACACCGAAATTTCCTATGGTTCGAATCTCTCCCTGATGTGCTTCTTATAAGATTGCCCATGTTGAAATAATTTTCGTGATCAAAATGCTGGTGTAGAGAATCATAATTGTCCCAGATCTCAACAACGGCAATACGCTCTTCCTTGCAGGGGTCTGCTGAAAAAACATACATTTGGCAACCAGGCTCGTCATTTCTTGTGGCTAGCTGCAGGGGAGCAGATTCAGCGAGAAGGTCACTCCTCTCGGAAGGGTCGTGGAGGTCAATATAGCCTGCAACAATTATTGGGTCTTCAGGTGACTGTTCGTCTTGAGAAAAGAAATCAGCCCTCGCACGAGGTGTTTCATCGTACACCGGCTCAAAAGCGGTAACTCGCCATTTTTTACTTTCAGCTCCTGCTAGTCCTATCTCTCCGAACATAGAACCCATATTGAAATAATTCTCGTGATCAAAATGAGCATGAAGACTATCTCTATCCTTCCATAGCTCATACACCGCTACCTTGCTTTCTTCCGCTGGGTCAGGCGAGAATACATAAGCTTCGCAACCTGGTTCAGTATCTCTTGTTGCTTGCTGAAGTGGTGTTGCCTTTTGAACTGCATCTGGCCTCGTGCTTGAATCTGCTAAAACGAATGTTGCTGTGATAATTATCATCCTGTCTCCAATTCTCTAGTAAAACTACTATTTGGATACTCTTGCATCCAAATATCACGAGGCTCTTCAATGAGGCTACTCTAACGATATGGATAAACAACTACGCATATCGATCATAAGCCTCACTTCATCAACCTCCCTAGGTTTTCTTCTAGCATTAGCACTGAGTTCGGGTAGTACGGAAGTNAACGGAATGCCAGTTTTTGCTATTTGCGCAATCCTTGCCTATGCCATCAATTACATAGTGTTCATTCCGTCCTTCATCGCTAGGACGGAACACTATTTTGATCTCGTAGGGTCAATAACAACAATTACATTGATCATCTACGCACTTATGGCCGGGACAGACCCGGACGCTCGATCTTACATTGTTGCTGCAATGGTTCTTGTGTGGGCTATCCGTCTGGGTTCATTTCTATTTTTGCGAGCAAAGGAAACTGGGGGAGATGCTCGCTTTGACAGCGTAAAACATCGCTTTATCCCATTTCTATCGTGGTGGTCACTTCAAGGTCTATGGGTTTTGATGAACTTAGCTGGAGCACTCGTCGTCTTGACAACAACCAAACCTNAAAGCTTNGGAGCTTTTGCTGTCATCGGAATCTTCCTCTGGGTAATTGGTATCACTATTGAAATAGTCGCTGATCAACAAAAGAAAAAATTTCGACGCAATCACGAAAACGATGGGAAATTCATCTCAACAGGATTGTGGGCATGGTCAAGACACCCAAACTATTTCGGAGAAATCTTACTCTGGATAGGTATAACAGTTATAGGCCTTCCAGTTCTTTCAGGATGGCGATGGATTGCTTTAATCTCACCTGTTTTTGTTATCGTCTTGCTCACTAAAATAAGTGGCATTCCAATTCTTGAACATCGTGCTCAAAAGCGGTGGGGCGAAGACCCGAAGTACATTGAGTATGTTAAGAACACACCGATTCTCGTTATAAAGCCACCATCAACTAAGTTAAAGCAACATAAGGAGATGGAGATTTAAATGAAATTCGGTTTAGCATTCGCCAGCAGTATCGGAACAGAAGGAAACAGCGCAGTTGAGATATGCAAACTAGCTGAACAAGTCGGATTCGAATCAGTTTGGGGAGGGGAACATGTGATTTTCCCATCATCAATTGAATCCAAATATCCATACACAGCAGACGGGAAAGTACCCGCTACGAAAGACACCTGGATACCAGACCCCCTAATCTGGCTGGCATATATTTCGGCAGCAGCACCTACCCTCAGATTAGGAACATGTATCCTCATACTCCCTCAACGAAACCCGTTAATACTTGCCAAAGAAATAGCAACCCTTGATCATTTAACTAACGGGAAAGTTGAACTCGGCATAGGGGTCGGGTGGCTCAAAGAAGAATTCGAGGCTCTTGGCGTACCATGGGAAAGAAGAGGGAAACGAACCGATGAATATGTCGAAGCACTTCACGCAGTATGGTCCGGAACAGATATTGAATTCCATGGAGAATTCGTTGACTTTGATCCATTGACCTGCACACCAAGNCCCAAACAGGATAAAATTCCGATACTAGTAGGTGGTGATACCCCAGCAGCGATAAGAAGAGCGGCAAAACTCGCCGACGGTTATTATCCAGGCACAGGTGATTTTACCGAACTCCAGAAACTTATCTCTGAAGTGCATCAAGCAGCAGAGAATCACAATCGCGACCCTGCAGAAATTGAAATCAATGCACACTTCTCAGTCTTTGGTGGAGGAGACAGAATTGAAGGCGTTGAAAAGATGCGAGAAGCAGGAGTGGGCCGCATCATGGTCCCAGGCTTTATCTTCGGAGGGCCAGATGGGATGGAACGGTTACAAGAATTCGGAGAAAACGTCGTTTCAGNATTCAACACAAACTAGATTTCGTCTTCATCGCCGAAAATATTAACGTCTGTAACGGGAATTCCTCCAAAGGACTCGTGNTACTCTTCCCTGAACTCACCGAGGACAACACCTAAAGCAACAATAGCTAGATTTAGCTCGTCAGGGTCAAGATGGTTTCCCATAAGACGATGATTTAAAATAAGATCGCAAAACCCTTCACGTTCACTCCAAGATGATGATGTAGCAAATATGGCTCCAAAAAGTGAATCACCATTCGTTCTCGCTAGGTGTTCAAAGAGTTCTTCTGAACAAGGAACATCAAATAAAATAATGCTTGAAATTTCAACCACAACGACGCTATCCCATTCATCNGTGAACCACTCAATTTCACGAATACGAAAGTATAAGTCCACGCCCTCATAGTCGACTATCCAACTGTGGTCTTCTTGCCCCTTAGATGCCTTCCAACGTCCACCAAGAAATTTCCCAACTTTTCTTTCAATACTAAGAAGATTACTCATAGATCCTTTCCGCTAATTTGTCTTCCTCAGTATCAAAAATAGCAGGAACCTGTGACAAGAAAATCTGATTATTTTACGGATCTTGAGCGAAATTTAAACAACGGAATTGCAACGCACACATGGTAAAANAGCATCCCAGCGATAATGGGAAACCACATAACTGACTTCAAAAAGTAGAAAACTACTTTTCCCAATATCGTCTTAGTCGCTACAAGATAAGAAACGATTAGAAATACGAATAGTAAAGACCAATGTTGATCCCACAAATATGCCGAAGCGGCGAATAGTCCGAAACCAACTAATGCAAAAATAGCCGGNATTGATGGATCATCGTTATCATCAATCAGTTTGATGGGTATAAAAAGTTTCTCAATAGCATCTCGAAGTTCGCTCTTTGCTTGATCCCAATTCTCCACCTGCGCCATTGGGCAAGTATATGACCTCAGATTCTAAACCGAACAACCGCGAACTTGTGACAGNAATAATGTATGTAGGGTATATAACAAGAGGTGATCTGGTGGATATGAATGTTCATAAATCGTTGAAAGATGCTGGAGTGATATTTGAAGTGATTGATTGCGACCCATCATTTGCTGATACNGCAGAATTTTGCAACCACTATGGTTATCTACCTGAAGAATCAGCGAACGCAATANTGCTTGAAGGCAGGGCTGAAAANTCTGTTTATGCTCTTTGCGTNGTCTTAGCCACAACNAGAATTAACGTAAANAAAGTTGCGCGTAAACGGCTTGGGACACGAAAAGCATCCTTTGCTAGCGCTGAAAAAACGAAAGAACTGACCGGAATGGAGATAGGAGGAGTCACACCGGTTGGTCTGCCAGAAGATATTCCTATCTGGATTGATGACTTAGTGATGAAAATTCCAAAAGTCATCATCGGGGGCGGTTCACGAAAAGCAAAGATTTATTTGGCTCCCGAGAGCCTTCTCAAATTTCCAAATACACATGTTGTAGAGGGTCTATCAATGCCAATCGTAATCAAGTAAATGTCGTAAGTCTCCCTAGCGACAATGAAGGAAGAATCTTAATCAATTCTTTCTTACATATCGCAAAACACGGGCTTTGCCCGTTAGAGTGCTACTAACTGAAGGGCGCTTAGCTCAGTTGGCTAGAGCATCTCGTTTACACCGAGAGGGTCGGGGGTTCGAGTCCCTCAGCGCCCACTAAAGTTCTTTAACCTAGCCCCTTTCAGCTAAGTTTGGTCAAAAGTCTCTCGTTCTTTGTAAACGTTTAATTTGAAAATTAATGTAACGACATGCCCGTATCCTCGAATTCGTCCCATCGGCCAAACATTCTTTTGTTCACGCCCGATCAACTTCGAGCTGATGCTTTGGGGTGCTTTGGAAACTCTCAAGCAATGACGCCAAATTTTGACAGGTTAGCGAAGCAAGGAACAAAATTTAATTCTGCATGGTCCCAACACTCAGTCTGTGGGCCAAGCCGTATTTCCATAATGACTGGCTGGTATCCGCATACAGCAGGCCACCGCACCCTAGATAACCTGCTTAAGCCATGGGAACCGAACCTACTTAAATACCTAAAGGATGCTGGTTATGAGGTCGCACTTCCAGGCAATCGGGGAGATGTTTTCGCACAGGACGTCACAGAAATGAGCACAGATTTCTGTGGGAACCTAGTTAAACCATCATGGAACTGGAGTGATATTAACTTCAATGGCGACCAAAATGATTTACTTTACAACGCATTCTGGTTCGGGAAACAAGGAAACGAACCTCGGATAGATGGCGATGAGGCAACGATACAGACAGCAATCCAGTGGCTTGATCAAAGAACATCGGATAAACCTTGGGCTATGTGGGTTCCCTTGTTAGCGCCACACCCACCGTTCATGGTTGAGGATCCTTGGTTTTCACTTCACGATCGAGATTCTATGCCAAAGCCGATATCTGCGGAAGAAACAGTTGGGAAACCTCAGTTCATGAACGAACTGCGGAGAAGATATGGATGGGGAGATCTCTCACTTAAAAACCATGCTGAAATCACAGCTACTTACTACGGGATGGTAAGCAGAGTAGACGAACAACTGGGACGATTATTAACGGCCCTTGATCAATGCGGATATGCAAATAATACCTACATCTTCTGTTTCAGCGACCACGGAGAATATTTAGGCGACCATGGCTTAGTTGAGAAGTGGCCTTCCGGCCTTGATCCTTGCTTGGTCCGAAATCCATTTATAGTCACCGGACCAAAAATCGCTGAGGATGAAGTCTCCCACTCTGGCGTTGAGATGATTGATTTGCTTCCTACGTGTCTGGAAATTGCTGAAACTGAGGCAAGCCACACACACTTTGGAAAGAGTCTTATTCCTGTTCTTAACGATCCTCTAATCGAACACCGCGATGCTGTCTTCTGTGAAGGTGGCTTTAACCCAGAAGATAATCACTTGTTTGAGGTCGCTGGATGGATTTATAAACACAAATCAGAAATTCAACATGAGATGCCAGAACTAGTAGGTAAAGCCCAGTGCGTGAGGACACAGAAGTGGTCATTTATATTAAGGCAAAATGAACAGAACGAGTTNTACGATAGAGAGAAGGATCCGCANGAAAAAATAAATTTATTAGCGACATCTCAAAAAGATGATNCTGATATTCAAGAGGTCGCTGAAGATCTTCAAGGCCGAATTCTTGAATGGCTGGTGCAAACAAGTGATGTTATTCCATGGCATCCTGATAACAGGTTCCCCTCNCTGGTCAATGGCTGGCGACAAGAACAAGAAAACGAGTAAACCTCTATTTCATTGCAGTAAGAATTGCACTGTGTAGTTCATTTGATCCTGCACAAACTAGTTGTCTCCGCTTTATATCTCTCACCCTACTCGGCTCAAAGGAAATAGGGTCACTTTGTGTATCTGTGATTTTTGCTCCAGCTTCTTCACATATTAGGGACGCACCTGCATAGTCCCAGATAGCTAGTCCCTCTCCTGCATCAACGAAAGCATCAAAAGATCCATCAGCAACCTTGCATAAATCTAACGCAGCTGAACCTAAAGCACGATATTGTCTCCATCCAAAATGCTTTGTTGGGAGATCATTAAATACTACTAAGGCATCTTCAATATCTGTAACTCCTGATACGAGGATCTTTCGGCCGTTCTTCTCAGCACCTGAACCAACTTCAGCAGAGAACGTTTCGCCCGTTACTAAATTTCTGACAAAAGAAGCAACGGCTTCTTCGTTATATACCAGGCACAGGCTCAGTGCATACCAAGGTAAGCTAAGACTCGCATTTGTAGAACCATCAATTGGGTCAACAATCGCGATGTAGGGCTTATCAAGGCCAATGGGAGTTGACTCCTCGCTTATAACACCCAGACCAGCGGCAATTAGTTGAGGCGTTGCTATCTCATCAGCGATAACGTCATGTTTGTATTGTCCCGGATGCCCATCAGCTTTCCCCCAATCATCAAGATGGTTAAGGCTATAAATAATTTCGTCACTGATACTTTCAGAAAGTTCAAAAAACCGAGATGAATCCATATGCCCAGACTAACCTCAAGAAACTTTAACGGCTCGTATCTGACCGCTCTATCACTGGCACTCATCTAGACGGATGGAAAACTTAAGTGTATGTTTCACAGATATGAGTAACCGAAGAGAAATGATACGAATGACCGAAGACGAGGTCAAAGAATTCATAGAATCTCAAAAGAGTCTTCAAGTAGCAACAATTAATAAAGACGGTACACCACATTTATCAACGCTTTGGTTTGATCTAGTAGATGAACAAATAGTGTTTGAAACGTTCACGAAATCGCAGAAGATCAAAAATCTACAACGAGATAGACGGATTAGTTGCCTGCTTGAAGATGGACTGGTCTATGAGAAACTAAGAGGTGTTCAGATTAATGGGGTAGCAGAACTCGTCGTTTCCCCTGAAGAAATCCATCAATTAGCGAAGGGAGTCATGGCACGCAACAATCCTGAAATTCCCTCTGAAGCATTAGATGAAGTTGCAAAGGCTATGTCAATAAAGCGAACAGCAGTAATCGTAAAAGCAGAAAAGATCGTTTCATGGGACCACCAGAAACTCGAGGGAGCCTACTAAAGACGTTAGTGACATCAGTCTTAGCGAATACAGCGCTACTTTTGTAGATGTGAGGCCACTAACCATTCTTTTCCGTTTAGCGATTACTCTTGCCCTAGCAGGACTCGTGGTAGGAATAGTCGCTGTTCTTTCTGGCCCCCAACTTAAAGAAATAGCAACTTCAGGCGAATGGTCTCATTCTCCAGTTGCTCTTGCCAGCACAGGTACCAGATCACTTATTTATGATCAGAATGGGGAACTAATGGCAACNTTCTTTGATGAGAACCGATCGCCTGTCCTGCTTGANCTCATACCTGAAGAAGTCCGAGANGCNATATTAGCTATCGAAGACGCTAATTTCTATAGTCATCAAGGGGTTGATCTCAAAGCTACAGCTAGAGCGTTAATAGAAAATGTTGATGCCGGCGGTATCAGCCAAGGTGGTTCAACTATCACTCAGCAATTGATCAAAAACTTGGTTCTAACGCCCGAACAAACAGTTGAAAGAAAAGTTCAAGAAGCTGCCTTGGCTGTGCGGTTAGAAGACCAGTTAAGTAAAGACGAAATTTATGAAATATACCTAAACACAGTCTATTTTGGCGGTTCCGCTTATGGGATNAAAGCAGCAGCAGAAGTTTACTTTGGNCTNGANNTAGCAAATAAANGCCCTGAAGAAATACAAGCGACACTTGANGCTGGCNTAGGTTGGCCNGAAGCTGCCCTTCTAGCATCNTTAATNAGTAACCCCAGCGTCAACGANCCNACTGTCAACCCCCAAATAGCCACGTATCAACGCCGTATCGTTCTAGACCGACTTGCCGAGTTGGGTTACTTCACCAGCGCAGAAGCCGATCAATATGCTCAAACTCCTCTTCCTACAGAACGATTCCAGCCTTCTTTGCCATCAGCAGATGATTTNTTTGTCTCCGAAGTAAGAAGAAGTCTTCTAGAAGATCCAACATTTCTNGGTGGCGGACTCCAATCACGGTTGGAAGACCTTCTAGGAATAAATGGAGGTATAAGGGTCTATACAACCTTTAACCCAGCAACCCAGCAAATGGCAATTGAAGCTCGCAACGAGGTACTACGAGACAAGTGGGGCGTCGACCCTTTCTTTACCGTCTCAATAGCGGCTATGGACCCAGACAATGGTGCTGTGCGAGCAATGATTGGTGGCGAAAGTTTTGATAGCGAAAGTCAGTTTAATTTAGCTACGCAAGGAAGAAGACAACCAGGTTCTTCATTCAAAACATTTGTATTAGTGACTGCCTTACAAAGAGGAATCCAAACAAACGATAAGGTCAACGGAGAAGGGCCTTGCGAATTTCCAGAAGAAACAGAACCAGATGGAATATACGAAGCGAATAACTTTGCCAATGATGANGGAGAAATAGCGGAAATAAAAGATCTGCTTCTGTCCTCATCAAACTGTGGATTCCTTAAGCTAGGCCAAATCTCAGGACTTAACAACATCATCTCAACTGCCAGATCAATGGGCATACAATCTGACATGGACCCTGTTATCTCCTTGCCATTAGGTGTTGAAGAGGTAAGTCCAATGGAGATGGCAAACGCATATGGGACCTTAGCGTCCGGAGGTATTAGACGTGAACCGTATTTCATAGAACGGATAGAAAGACTCCAAAATGACGAATGGGTTTCAATCTACGAGCACAGTGAAGATGATAGGTATCTCCCAAAGCGGATCCTCACCGAGACAGTTGCTTGCCACGCAACAGACGCCTTATGGGCGAATGTGCGACAAGGAACAGGGGTACGCGCCGGATGGCCTATGGGATCACAACCTGCTGCTGGAAAGACAGGAACAACAGAAAACTTTGAAGANGCATGGTTCGTCGGATACACGCCTTATTTGGCAACAGCGGTTTGGATGGGTAACCCAGATGAAAAGATATCTATGCGTGGGATCTACCCCTACGGTAATGTGACAGGAGGGTCATTCCCAGCTGAAGTGTGGGGTGCCTTTAACTCTAAGTACCATGCCAATCTNCCAACACGANCCTTCCCATACTGCANCCCGTTCTCTCAANGGGGNGAATACCTCCGAACTGCAGATGATCCCGAATCTGGAACAAACCCATGNCCTGGCCAAATAACTCTTGACTACTCAAGCGANGAACAAATAGACGCATGCGAGGACGAAATTCCTGAAGGGTTTGAAGAATGCNACTACGAATACGACTACTTAGANATTGATGCCGTTCGGGTNACCATCTACTGCGGGGACCCACCGCCAGAAGAACCAGAAGAACCAGAAGAACCAGAAGAATCTGAGGAATCAGNTGAANCTGAAGACGATCCAGAGAACGAAACAGAACCCGATNGTGAAGAAGACGAAACAACTCCGGATCCCTAACCACCTTGGTAAATGAAGACAAGTGCGCCCAATCTAACTAAGCTTTGAATATGCCGACAGAGATACCGGATGCCCTACAGATACTGCTTCAAATTCAAGATAAAGATACTCAAATTCTCGCTGCCCAACATCAAATAAAAGAACTACCGGAGAGAGAAGAAATAAGGACTATCCAAAATAGCAAGGAAGCGCTAGAAGAAATTCTAATAGCTAAGCAATCTGAAGTTCATGAAAACAATCGCAACCAGAAGAGACTCGAAGATGAGGTGGCCACAATAGAAGACAGAACAGAAAAGCAAAAGCAAAAGCTATACAGCGGTGAAGTCATAGCTATCAAAGAACTGCAGGCCCTAGAAGCAGATATTGAAAACCTAAAGGAACGGCAAATACTCCTGGAGGATCAAATAATTGAAGTGATGGAACTCAACGAACCCATTCAAAAGGAAATTCAAATCCTAAATGTACAAACAGACGAATACGAACAGAATGAAGCAAAGCTACTGAACGCTCTCACTAAAGCAATAGAAGGTATAGAGTCTGCAATCAAGAAAATTCAATCAGAGAAAACAAGCCTGACAACTGAACTTTCTAATGAGCTACTCACAGAATATGAAAGTCTGCGTGCACGTCCCGGCTATGTGGGCGTAGCAAAGCTCGTAAATAGAACTTGCAACGGTTGCCATT
>PAWI01000037.1 GCA_002713485.1 Acidimicrobiaceae bacterium | reverse complement strand
GGGACGAGCACATCAACGACGTCGAGGAGCTCAAGTGAAACTATTTCCTCTGGGGCAGGAGCGGGGTTCCACACAAAAGTTCCTGATGTGCTTCTACCAGTTGCTACAACTGTCTCTATCGGTATCTCAGATTGTGTAAGAACGACGGTTGCAGTGTCAAGAAATGGAATGTTCTCTACATCTTCAGGTGTGAGTCGCGAGTTTGCTCCTGGACTGACAACGATGGAATTATCACCATCTGCTTGAACCGCAATCATGGCTATTCCTGAAGGCACGTCTTCTGTTTCAAACAAAAATGAGGTGTCGACATTATCTTCTTGTAAGCATTGTTTCAGGAATTTTCCGTTGTCGTCATCCCCAATGCGTCCGATAAACGCTGACGAATGCCCTAACCGTGATGTTGCTACTGCTTGGTTGGCGCCTTTCCCACCAGGTATCTGTAAGAGGTCTCCTCCCAAGACTGTTTGACCTACCAGAGGAATAGCGTCAACATTGACTACGAGATCAAGATTGCATGATCCTACTACTGCAACATCTATAGACATGGTCAGATTCTCCCACATGTGCCGTCAGTAGACCAATAGCGTTCCCGCATCATCCGTACACTCCAAGTAGCTTGCCTGTTAACCCTATTGCAGCGACAATCATGAAGATTCGTATTACCCGCTCCCCGCCTTTCACGGCTATGCGGGCTCCTACCCAACCACCAAGTGAAAGCCCGATCGTTAGGATGATCGCCGGCCACCACCTCACCTTTCCCTGAATAATAAACACAGGCAAAGCAGTCACTGTGACTGCGAGCGTGACGAGAACCTTCACAATATTTGCTTTCATAAGGGGTAAACCTGACCTAGTCAGGAATGCAAGCAGGACAAGTCCAACTCCCATTTGAATCGCACCAGCATATATTCCGATGAAAAGAAAGACGATGAAGATAACCGTTTTTGAGTACTGGCTAGTTGGTTCAGCTGTTTTGGGTTCTCGTAGTGAAAGGAAAATGATTGGGAGCATCAAAATACCAAAAATCGTTTCAAAGGCGCGATCAGTGATCTGACTTATCGCTATAGAGCCGATTAAGGACCCGATAACGACTGGAAGGAGGAACGGAACCGCTTCTTTATACGCAGTCACTCCTTGACGATGAAAAGACAGGATAGTTGTACCGTTCGAAACAAAGATTCCTAAACGGTTAGATCCGTTAGCAAAATTTCCAGGTACACCAGCGAGAACCAGTAATGGCACAGTTAGCGATGAGCCTCCACCGGCCATTGCATTGACTATTCCTGCAGCCCAGCCACCGCAAAAGAGCAATATTGCTTCCCACCAAACCATACATCTACCGTACCGTAGACATAGCTGTGATAGTTTCTAGGCTCTGTTTCCTCTTATAAGGTCGGTTGTGCCGTCCCATTCGTCAGCTNCTTTTTTCCATCCTGCGAAGACGTCTCTGATACCCGGATTGTCACCATGGAGTTCGAGGAAGCATCCGATTGCTTCGCGTGTGTCGACGTAGATGACGTTTGCNACTGACCAGAGTGATGATGCGACTGGGAAGCCTGCGGCCTCATATTTTTCGCCTTCTTTTTCGATNTCGTCGTCGGGGACTAGCATGCCGATGTGGTGGAAGCCTTCTTCGCCTGCTTGNAACATNTCTCNNTAGATTGATGGGCCTTCATCGTTTTGTTGNATGAACTGNACNTGGGTNTCNCCGTGATAGCCGAATCCGTAATCTAAGGGAACTGTCATTTCTTCGCCTCGGTATAGGTGCCGGTCNCCCCAGTGTCCTTTTGTTACGAAGAATGGCCCTGCTCCGGTGACTCTGTTCCATTTTTTACACGCTTCTTCGATGTCGTTGACAAACCATGCGTGTTGCACGATTGGNTATCTGATTAGTGGTTCCATGCTTCCTCCTGTGTGTATGTTGGCATCAGGTTGGATGATCTTCCAAAAGGGATATGAAGTTTCTTTGTGCGTGCGCCTATTGTGTAGGTATGGCACGTTCAACGTCACAATTTTTTGATGAAGTTTTGGGTGAGCGCACTGGTGTGAAGAAAGAATTNGCGAATGTTCATGATCTTGCATGGGACGTGGTTGATAAAGAGTTGTTGAGTCTGTGTAAGTTACGTGTTGCGATGATTTTAGGGTGTGATGAGGAAGTAGANTCTNCGAAACAATANCTTGATCCCTCTAAGGCTGACGCGATTNCTCAATGGTCTTCATCAAATATTTTTACAGATGGGGAAAAGTCTTGTTTGCGTTTTTCTGAGGAGTTCATTATTGATGTTTCTTCTATTCCGGACGATTCTGCTAGTGCTGTTCATGAATACCTTGGTGAGGAGGGGTTTGTGACGTTTGTGAATGCGTTATTGGTCGTGGAGCAACGTATCAGGTTATTGCTTGTCTGGAGCAAGCTCATTGGAAGCGCTGGTATATGATGCGGACGCAACGAGTTGAATCCTCATCTTTTAATGCTTTGTTTCGTGAGGCGCTGTCGCGGTGGCAAGAGGAAGTAGTCCAGTTGGATTTGGTTGATCCAGTTACTACTGAGATGGTTCGTTTGCGTTGCGCTGAGCACCATGATTGCCATACGTGACGTTCTCTNCGTCTAGCAGTTGCTAGAGAACATGGTTTAGATGAGGACACTGCCCAAAAAGCGTTACATAACGGGAACGGTATGGACCCCCANCACGAGGCAGCTGTAGCCTTTGCTACTCAATTAATGACACAGCCAAACGCGATCACAGAAGAATTACTAGTGGAACTCAGATCGTTCTTTAGTGACGATCAGTTGATTGAGTTGACGTTGGATGTGATGAAGTGGAATTATCAGAAAGTTTCCGTTGCGTTGGGAACTGATCGCGAAATACGTGAAGGCGAATTAAGCGAACTCCATTTTGATGAAAATGGAAAATGGTCGTTTAACTAAAACACTCGCCACTCTTCAGGTTTGCGCCCAAGTTGAATAAGTCGCTCAGTGACTTGAAGCGGTGGTTCAGGAGGTTTACCTTCTCGGACTTCCTGCAGATGTTCTCCGTCTTCAGCCCACACGTGACATGTATTGATGTTCCCAGCGAGCATATTTTCACGGTTTTTATCCACTGCCCCAGGTGCGACACCGTCATCTCGTCTTTTGCGCACAGCCATGGACCAGGTTGCCTGCACCACGGCAGGAGCCATTGCTTGTAGTAACGCTGTTATATGTGTGCAGCCTCTNGGTCCGCCAAATAGTTCACGTACTTTGTGGGTGAATCCTCGGGCGATGTTTAGCCCAATAAGGTTTTTGTAGTGGTCTAGAATGCGTGGACATGAGGTATGAGGGTGGGTTTCAAATCCAGCTTTTGCATCAATGATTTCCAATTCNGGTATTTTCACTTTCATTTCGATCTGCATTTGGTGTATTTCAAGTTCATCGGGATCATCAATGACGTAGAGTCCTGGTGGTTTTGTATCTGTAATAGCTCCTCGCACCAGCATTTCTGATTCATTCAATCTGTAGACACGGGTTTCGTATCGTCGGGTATGAATGATGTCCAAGTCGTCGTCTGGTGGGAGTAATGAGGGGGCTGTGCTGTCATTTGTCATGGTTTTAGTATGTCTGGCATTGTTGTGTTCGCAACGCATTTCGTGAATTGATGTGCAACTCGGTGGTTTCTGAGACAACATAAAGTCATGGTTACTGATTTATTTCACCTACAAGACCATGTTGCTGTGGTGACTGGAGCGAGTAGAGGCATTGGCAAAGGTATCGCTATTGGTTTCGCGCAAGCGGGGGCGAAAGTGGTGATTGGGTCGCGCAGTGAAGAAGATCTTGTAGTAGTAGTTGATGAAATTGAGTCTTTTGGTGGTGAGGCGGTGTATGTAGCGGGAAGCCTCTCAGAGCGAACAGGTATGCAACAGTTGGTTGATACTGCTGTGAGCGAATTTGGTGGGGTATCAACGGTTGTGAATAATGTTGGCGGGTCTATGCCTTCAGCTTTCATGGATACGACCGAGCGGGCGTTTAGTGATGCATTGGAGTGGAATGTCAAAACTGCGTTTGATCTGATCCAGATCAGTGCTCCTCTGCTAGCTGAATCTGGTAACGGTAGTGTTATTAATATTGCATCGGCTGCGGGCCGGTTTCCTAGTAGAGGCTTTGCTGCGTATGGAACTGCGAAAGCTGCGATGATTCAACTCACCATTCATGCGTCACTTGACCTGGCACCACGCGTTCGCGTCAATGCGATAGCGCCTGGTGCGATAAAAACATCGGCGCTTGACATTGTGCTCACAAATGAGGAAATTCATGATGCAATGGTTTCGGGGACACCAATGAGGCGGTTAGGGGAAGTCGGTGACATTGCAGCGGCTGCACTATATTTGGCTTCGCCCGCTGCGTCCTATGTGACCGGGCAGGTTCTTGGCGTTGATGGAGGAATACGGTCATCTAATTTTGATATGGGGATTCCTGATATTTAATCATCAATCAGTACAGAACGGCCTAGGGTAAGTGCTTTAGCGGGATCGATGACTTTTGGACCATCTCTTCGAACAGAGAGGTCAACTGATTGCCCCTTCTTGACACGTAATTTTCGCTCCCCGTCAAATGCTAATAACACTTCACCATTAACCGTAATCTTTTCTCCAAATGACAGAGTTCGTGACTCGTGGATTCCGATACTGTCATAATGACCTGGGGCAGTTGGCGCTTTGATAATCGTCTTATCCTTCCCACTACCAATAGGAGCAAAGCGAACTAGCAACGCATAGTCATCTGCATCTTTAACAGGNTGGAGTAAGCCCCCAACTGAGGAAAAACCAATTGCGATAGGGTCAGCCTGCGTCAAAATTGCTAAAACCATGGTTTTAGGATCAAACAGCTCTAGTGATCCAACATATGGGTCATCAACAGCAACTGCATCAATAAGTGCGAGGTCTACGTCTCCTTCAGAACCTTCAACATGAATCAACTTTGACTGACTCGCCACCTCTTCCATTTTTACTTCCCCTACTGAGACAAGCCCCAAAGCCGTTCCAGCTACAGTCGGTTCAATAAACACNGGGAAAGCGTTATTCGTGCCAGTTGATATCGGAATAACGGGAATGTCTTTCCAGCCTTTCGTTACAGCACGATTAGTTCCATCTCCNCCAAGCACGGCNACACATGGAACTCCCTTCTCTTTCATTAGNCGCGCTGCNATCGTTGAGTCCTCCTCTGTGAAGGTCATTGAATCATTCACATAAACGACCTCAATATCTCGTATCGTTTCAGTTGCCCTTCGGACAATTTGCATAGGTTCATAGTTTGCATGAAACGTCCGCACTCCTGTAGCAATCGCTCCAAGAACAATTCGTCTAACTATGCTGACCTTATCCTCTAGTGTTGAACGGGCTGCAGCAGCCACAGCTCTTCGAATATCCCCACCAGATCTGGGATTCACAATGAGGCCTATAGTATTCTCCACCTCGTTGAATTTAGAGCAAATACNCACAGGAGAAAATTACTAGTGTGTCATTTTCCACTACCACNACTCCATAACATGAGCTAGAATTNAAGTATGCCTTATAAAACGAGTGACTATCATCCTGCTTTCGAAGAGTACTGCGAAACAATATTTGAACTTCAAGAAGACGGNGTCGANGTTATACAAGCNAGAATAGTTGAAAGNCTTCAAGTATCNCGTCCAGCTGTTTCTGAAATGGTAAAGAAAATGAAAGAAGCTGACCTCGTACNATTCAATGGAAATTCAATCTTTCTCAGTGACAAAGGTAAAGCGTTAGCGAACCAAGTTGTTAGACGTCACCGCTTAGCTGAACGATTTCTTACTGATGTCCTTGGGTTGAGTTGGGCAGAAGCTCATCATGAGGCAGGGAAATGGGAGCATGTAGTATCTCCCACGGTCGAAGCTGCTTTTTTGAAACTACTTGAAGATCCAACTACTTGTCCCCACGGAAATCCCATACCGGGATCCGATTATCAGATACCAGAAGGAACGTCAGCGCTAGGCGAAGTAACAGTCGGTGATGATTTCGTCATTGAACGGATCCCCGAAGAATTAGAATTTCAACCTGGATTACTTGAGTTCCTTGAGGACGCGAATCTTATACCTGGGATAACGGGAACAGTTACTGCTGTTTCTCCAGATGGCACAACAACTGTTGATGTTAAGGGTAAACAGGTAGGAGTTGGGGCGTTCGCTTCCCAACGAATTCTTGTTTGCACATCCTGATAGTCAGATAAACCAGAAATTAGAAATTTTGGGTGCTTCGTTTGTCTGTATTGGAATCAGGCATGCCACATGTGTTTCCTGAGTCTAATGAAGTAGAGATCTCTTGAACAAGGCAAGCACTGTAACCTATTAGAACTAATTCGTTTAAGACGTCACTAGGGACAGTTTCGTCAACAGATATCTGAACAGTCGTTACACCTAGAAGAGAATCAGGAGTGATAGTCGCATCTACGGGGATAGCGCAAATACCATCAATATCTGCGTGGTCTAATGATTCGTATACGATTTCAGGNCGCAGAGTGGTACTAAACCATCGAGCCATATTATTACCNTTATTACCCTGCATGCTTCTGTAGATTCCAACACCAGAATCGCTTACAGCTCCGCTGATCTCGAACTCCTNTATCCATTTCGTAAAGTCAGGTCTGCTTGGACATGCACTTGAAGCAANCAATCTCCGCATTTCACATAAAGTAAACTCTGCACTTGGNTGATTTCCNACGCGATAATCTACGTCATCTTGACTTCGCAACAATAATTCTGCACCAGGAATTAGGTGAGCGAGNGCTGTCGTTAACCGGAGTTGCTCNAATTTGTCCCCCATAGGATTCCTCACCTTAAAGATAGAAACTGTGCGGCCGCACAGCCAGCCGCACAGTTTCTAGATCTTTTTTTGCTTTTGTTATATGTAGATGTGGACATAGGTATCCATCTGGGGAAGTTGTTAAGCGATGTTTACCGTAATCCACATCTTTATATTAGGTATGCTTAACATAGTTTGCAAGTTGTACTTGCTAATTTTCTTAAATTAATCTTCNACAATATTTTTCTTGAAATCCTCAACCGAGTTCTTCCATTGCGTATGGTCAACCTGATCTTGACGACCGATTGATTCTGCCAGGTCCCACCCCATACCTAATGTGTGATGAAGGTTATCTGGGACAAGGAATCCTTGGCGCCCAAATGGAATAACGCGACCTAGCGTTTGACCCCACGTGAGCAGTGCTTCTCTTTCGTTCATCGTCTCCAGCTCAAAGACTGGGTATACAGATGGAAGCTTTTTAGTATGCGTTTCGATATACCGAGCTGAGGGTAAACCGAGTTTCTTAAGATCAGATAGGACTATTTCTCCAATATCCCCATCGGAGCTTTCCCAGACTTCATCACCGACCCAGCATGGTATTTCAGCACAGAGAATCGTCATATTGTCAGGGTCATCTCCTTCTCTATAATTTTTAGGTTCTGATAGCCGGGCAATATTTGTTTCTAAACTTGGTAGGTAATGAGCGTCATATTCTGTGTATTGGCTCTGATCAAGAACGAGATACGCAAGAACCATCCCTCTGACCCGAAGAGCGTTAGCGGCTGTGAGGACGGAGTTGTCAGGGGCTGGATGAATGATCTCAGCGAGTTTTGTCAGGGGAGCCGTAGACCAAACATGTTCAGCTTCTTGGTCGGTTCCCCCAGCTTTTACATGACATGATTCTGCTGCTGTAATAATTTCTGTTACTGGGGAATTCGTGTGAATTGTCCCTCCATTGTCAATAAAGGTATTGGCGATAGCTTCAACGATCTGGCCGTACCCTCTTTTGGGATACAGGAATGTCCTTCCAGTTGGTGTAGATGACTTGATTAGTCTTTTGATGATCGCCAAAGGAGACGATGCTGAGACACGTCTTCTGGCTTGTTCCCCATCTAATTGGTCAGCAGGGATGCCCCATAGCTTTTGGGCATATGGTGCGTAGAACTCTGATGCAACTGTTTTTCCTAAACGGTTTGTAACTTCGTCCGCAAATGTTAGATCTGAAGGTTTTATGAAAGGGCGCTGGAGAATATCTAAACCTGAGTTAACTGAGAATTTAAGAGGGAGATGCCGGATCATATTCGTTGTTCGGAGAGGGAAGGAAACCCACCTGTCATAGAGTCGAATACGGCCATTTCTCTCTCTTGATTGCAAATCATCGCCAAGCAGAGTCTTGATTTTATCAAGAAGGTGAGGTGGCGTTGATGGGTGCAGCCGGTGCGATCCATAGTCAACTCGCATTCCATTGATTTCAAAACTTGCGGACATCCCTCCAATCGAGGGTGAAGCTTCAAAAACCGTTACGTCATGACCCAACTCGTTAGCTCTCAAGGCAGCCATTAACCCAGCAGGCCCTGATCCAATAACTGCTATCTCAGTCATATGATGCTCCAAATAAAGTCATTAGGTTGCTGTCTCTCTGTCCGCTATGTAAAGTAAGCCTAATTAGTTGCGTAAACTACGCCTGAATAACTTTACATTATTTTTTTTATCAATGACACGTGCAATCATTACCGGCGTAGCCGGATTTATAGGATCCCATTTATCCGAAGAGCTCTTGAAACGAGGCTACACGGTTATAGGTATTGATAATTTTGATCCGTGGTATGATCCAGACACGAAGTCCAGCAATCTTGAGCCCTCCCTTTCGAATAGTTCCTTTGATCTCTTGAAAGAAGATATACGAACTTTTGATTTTTCGTCCTTACTCCAAGAGGAGGATACAGTATTTCACTTAGCTGCACGGCCGGGTGTCCAAGACTCTTGGGGTAACGGTTTTTTAGACAACGTAGAAATCAACATTTATGGAACGCAAAGAATTTTTGAAGCAGCTCTAGAAAAAGGTGTCAAGAGGGTAGCTTTTGCATCTAGTTCTTCAATCTATGGATCTACTGCTACTGAAGTGGGNCGAAAAGTTCAGCCCATTAGTCCATACGGTGTTTCTAAAGCTGCCTGTGAGCAACTTGCGTCTGTTTATTTCGAGAGGGGTTTAAGCTTGGTTCCGCTTCGATATTTCACCGTCTACGGCCCGCGTCAAAGGCCTGATATGGCTATGAACAGATTATTTCGAGCTTCTGTTCCTGGTTCATACAGGTTTCCGCTTAGAGGTGACGGCACGCAATCAAGGGAATTTACTTACGTCGATGATGTCGTTGACGCTACGATACTCGCTGGATTTGAAGGCAAAATAGCAGACCTAGAAGCATTAGACATCGGTGGTGGAGTTAGCGCATCCATTAATGATGTAATTCAAATGATTGAAAAAATAACAGGNGAAACGACAAGGATAGATTTTTTCTCACCTCCACCAGGTGACCCTAAAGTAACTATTGCATCAACAGAAACCGTTGAAAGATTGCTTGGGTGGAAGGCATCCACATCTCTNATTGATGGTTTGGAGCAACANTACCTATCATTGACAAAANCTTTCGTCTCATCGGTATAAACCTTGCATCAGTCGTTATCAATAACCTGCTTAGTGATCTTTAATTTCTTCCGTGTTCCCTGGATCTTTAAAGTCTGCGTTCTTGTCTGATACGTAATAAACGAATTGTTCTTTGAAAGAGCCGGTTTATGTACAAACGTGATCATGGAAGCTAAGACTATTCCTGTAAGCCAAATAACATTCAGNAAAANTGCGGCCTGATCGTAGTTTGTAAAATCGGGTAGGNCATATGACAGNGCTTTGTANANCGGNTAGCTGGTTTCATAAAAATCTACAACNAGAGTTCNTCNGTCNGTTGANGCTTCAAATGCGAGCCACAACCATGCTATTACACCTGATGTNCCNCCGATNTAGATAAACCATCGCCATAGTTTAAATTTTTCTGCAAGCATTGCCATNGCAATGACTGCGGTTGGGAGAATAACAACCAATTGCCTGCCTGGCCACCACCAACCATGCATGGTTAGGGCAACCCATGTAGCGACAGACCATCCAACACAGGCACTTAAAANAAGAGGAAGAGTTTCTTTGAACCGATCTTTGACCATGAGTACAAAAGCAGGAATTAAAGCAAAAAAAGCAGGTGTCCAAGGAATTAACCCGAACTCTTTATCTAACAAAAGCCCAGACAGTCGCCGAGTTCTAGCAGCTAGATTGGGGTTTCGCCCAACAACCTCAAATTCGCCATCNACAAAGTGGTCTCCNGTGGCGTAAACTGTCCAGCCACCATAAACTCGNTTGTGAATTATTAAGTAGGCAACTGCTGAAATTCCCATAACCACGGTNAAAAAATAAGTTCGTTTCCGTTCACTATTCCAATTCTTNTATAGAAAATACATTGCGAGAACCGCTGTAACCGGAACGTACTTTACTGAAAGCCATGGCAAAGCTGTCAGAGCCAGAATCAGAGCAACTATGGATTTGCGCGTAGTNGTCCCTGTAACGATTCCTATTGATGTGANGAGCGCAAGAGCTGCAGGCATTTCTGGATATATTTGGGTTGCGTAAGAGGTCATAGGAGGCGAAGTAAAGAGCAGTGCAGTAACTGCAGTTGCGATATTAGGATTAACGTTGAATCGTCTAACAGCCACCCATAACGTGGCGGCAGCTGTGATAGCAGCAAGGACTGCTAGCGCTATCTTTGAAGCAAGCCAGCCGCCAAGACCCATTGGTAAGGCGAGAAGTATGGGTAGCAGTGGATCGTGTGGACTGATTCTCTGACCGGAATCATTTAGGTCTATCGTTTGTTGATTTAGTCGGAGTTCGTGGAATGGCAGGTAACGTCTCTCATCTAATTCGTCGCTAATATCTAGATCAAAATCTTCAGCAATACTTAAAGCAGTCAGTAAGTATTGCGGTTCATCTACACTGATTTTTGCTCCATAGGTAGCGCGAGCGTTGATAGCGCTCATAGCCACAAGCAATGTGGTTAAGAAAACGAGGAATAGTTTGAGTGCGAATGAACGCATCAGAAATGATCTGCTTTCCGTATCACTAAAAACCATGTTAATAGAAACGATATGAGCACAAGGACTAATGCCATTATCCCAGCTTCTGTAACGAAGGCATCTTCGAAAGAACTAAATATTCTCGTAGCGAGCGTCGAAAATCCAAGTGGTGAAATCAGAAGT
Organism: Acidimicrobiaceae bacterium; assembly: GCA_002713485.1. Taxonomy (GTDB): domain Bacteria; phylum Actinomycetota; class Acidimicrobiia; order Acidimicrobiales; family UBA8592; genus UBA8592. Next base: position 7,431 of record PAWI01000037.1, on the reverse strand, counting down.
GTAATTGGTAATTCTTTCATGGTAGATAAGATAACCAAGCCCGCTGCAGCACCTAAGCCTGGAGTCATTAATGGGAGATCGATTCTAAAGAACCGAGATCCTCGCCGAACCCCTAGAGTTCTTCCTGCATCTTGTAAGCGTTGAGGGACAGCAGCAACGGCAAGGAGGACAACCCCCATTGCAAGAGAGCCAAAGCGCACTACGTATGAGAAGATGAGCAACGTTTTCGTATTGTTGAATAAATCAAACGCCCAGTCAGTTCGGAGGGTCCAAAACCGCATCGCTAACGCTATTAAGAGTCCCGGAAGTGCAAATGTTGATATGACGACTGCGTGTGAGAAGCTTCCGATGCGCGACTTATATTTTGCAACAATGTATGCAACCGGCAGTACCGCTAGAACGGCTGCAATTCCTGCGAGGACACTGATGGATATCGTATTCCATGAAGATTCCCAGACCTGTTCGCGATCAATAGTAAGAGGACGGCCACCAACTGTTGAGCGGAAGATTCCGTCTGATGCCCAATCCCCTATAGCCAGTAATGGAGCGCCAATNGAAAGCAGGGTGACAACTGTGGTAAAGATAAACGCGGGTTTTCTCCACTTGCCCAAATCATATTCGAGTGGTTCTCCTATTACGGCTTCGTCTGTTTTAAATGTCAATCGGGAAAATATTCGTTCGGATAGAACGATGACACCTGCAAGAAGAAGCAGNATTAGGCTTAAAGCTAAAGCCACTGATTGATTAGCNAGCTGGGCCGTGAATATACTTCGCGTCAACGTGTCGTAGCGCATCAACTGCACAGCTCCGAAATCACTAATTGTGTAAAGGAAAACTATGAGTGTTCCAGCTGCGATGACAGGACCGGCTTGAGGGAGAATTATTTTCCTGAATGTTTTGATTGGGGATTGTCCGAGTACTCGTGAACTTTCTTCTAAAGTTCGTGGTAATTGCCGGAATCGTGCCGCTACGGGCAGGTAGACGTAGGGGTAGCAAAACAATGTCAAAACAAGCCACGCTCCAAAAAAACCTCTCATTTCAATGGTTTGCTCTATTCCTAGCGTTGATAAGAATCTATTTATAAGACCGCCTGGGTTCATTGTTCGAATAAAAGCTGCTGCACCAAGAAACGTTGGGAAAACGAGCGGGATGGGTAGGAGTACTTTCCAGACCTTTCGTCCATAGATATTTGTTCGACTTGTCAGCCACGCTAGTAACGTTCCTACTGCCGCTGTCGTGACCGAAACAGCTAGTGCAAGTGATACTGACCGCCAAAGTGGAGATAGTATTCGCTCAGTTCCAATCAAACTTATAGGATCTGAGTCTTCAGTTAAGTTTCTCCAAACAAGATAAATACCCGGGAAGCTGAATAGAAAGGCAAGCGTAAATACTGCTGCCCTTAACCCAATAGGAGCCCTACGCTTAATTTGTATTTGTGTCACCTATTAAGGATGCCACTTGCCTCAATGATTCGCGACGCTTCTTCGAAACCTCCGCCGAGTTTATCAAAATCGACTGATCCAATTTCTAAAGCTGTTAACGCAGGGAGTGCAGCATTTGGAGCCACTCCAGCAGCTAAAGGATACTCAAATGTGCGATCGGTAAAGTATTGTTGGACAGGGGCAGTAAGAAGATACGCAAGGAGATCTTCTCCTGCCTCAACATTCTCAGATGAACCGAGAATAGTTGCGGCCGTAATAACTAATAAAGATCCTATATCGTTGTCACTAAAGCTGTAATTCAACGCCTTATGTGTATCTGGGTTNGCNGCNACTTCTTGATAATTGTAGTAATGGTTAACCAAGCCCATTGATATTTCGCCACGTCCGGCAGCTTCAACAATTGACCGGTTATTNGGATAATATTTAGCGTCATTATCTACCATGTCACTCANCCATTGTGTAGCGGTCTCTTCTCCGTATTGGTCNATAAAGACTGTAAACCAATCAAGAAACGACCCATTTGTTCCAGGAATCGCAACTTTTCCCTTGAACTCTGGACTAGTTAAATCAAATACAGATTCTGGTAATGTTTCAGGACTAAATTCATCAGTGTTATAAACAAGAACACGTTTCCGNCCGGAAAAGCCTACCCATGTGCCAGCAGATGAATGATTCTGTTCATCAACTAGTGAAAGAACGTCATTACTAATCTGACCTAGTAGATCTTTAGACTCTAGGTAACCAACCGGTCCTGGAGATCGTGAGAGAAAGATATCTGCTTGAGTTTTTGTTCCTTCTTCATTTAGAAGAAGGGCTAGATTGATAGAAGAACCCCACCTTACTTGGACGTCGGTCCCTGTCTCACAGGCAAAGGCCTCAAGTACCGGATTAATTAAATTTTCAGTTCTTCCAGAATAAATAGTTACAGATCTGCCATTTCCCCCAGCACACTCGCCGCTATAAATTTCAGCGGCACGTCCATCGAGGAACTCTGAATCACCACCTCCACATCCAAGTAGTAGAGTTGCGATTAAAAGTGTTGAAAGAAAAGTTCGGATAGTCATGACAAAGAATCATATCCTGACTTTTCAAAAAATGTAAAGCTACCCTAACATATTGTAATGAATTTTTCTTTTAAGCACAGTCGAATAAACGACCCTAAAGTCATCGCAAGCTTTTCAATTATAAGTTTTGTAGTCGCCGGAATCATCATCTGGCAACTTCTCGATTACTCAGCATTTAAGTCAGCATTGCAGCAAGCGGGTGATAAACCAGCTGAAGTAGTTATCGCCCTTAGTGCATTCCTAATTGCATTCATATTAAGAGCAGTGGCTTGGAAAAAGGTTCTCCCATCAATAACTCTCGGCCATAGCCTGGCAGGTATTCATTTATCACTTGGGGCAAACCATGTCTTGCCGCTCCGACTTGGAGAGCCCCTCAGAGTATTAAGTATCACAAAGAGAGGTTCAACGTCCCTCGATGCAGCAACTGCTTCAACTCTGACTTTACGGTCAGCTGATATTTTGACACTTATAACGATCGGGGTGGTTATCGCACCNTCCGCATTCTCTGACATACTCGGNTGGTTTGGTTGGGCAATCGTTGGTTTAGTCCTTGCGATNGCTATCGCTTCGTGGAGATGGCTAAAAGGGATAGTCCAGAGAAACGATGCTGTTACATTGCCTGGTCCAACAGCAATAGGCTTAACTTCAGTCGCATGGCTACTGGAATCTGTTCTAGTTTGGCAAAGTGCTCACTGGGCTGGACTTGATATTACATGGCCGGATGCATTACTGGTCACAACCGTTGCTGTAGCAGCTCAAATTGCTGCGATAGCTCCTGGAGGCTTTGGAACATATGAAGCGGCCGCCGTAGCTGCCTATGTAACCCTAGGGTATGACGCAGACATAGCTCTTGTCGCATCGCTGACAGCGCATGCGCTAAAAACAACGTATTCTCTCCTAGCTGGCGCAATTGCATTAATTATCCCCCAACCAAGCTTTATAGGCAGATTNAGGTTGCAAAAGACTGATGAGCTTCTCCCTGAGAGCCGTGACTCAAATAACTCTGTTCTGCTGTTTTTGCCCGCATTTAATGAAGAGGATGCTGTCGCTGATTGTATTAATCGGGTTCCGGATACTGTATGCGGCCTGAATGTTGACTGCCTAGTAATAGATGATGGCTCAACTGATGGAACAGCTATAGAGGCGAAGCAAGCGGGAGCAGAAGTTATCTCTTTAGAGACAAATCAAGGACTTGGGGCTGCAGTCAGAGTTGGGTTGTCAGAGGGAGTAAAGCGTAAATCAAGTGCCGTTATCTTCGCTGACGCAGATGGGGAATATCCACCTGAAGAGCTTGAGAATCTTGTAANCCCTATTATTCAGGGAAAAGCTGANTATGTTGTCGGAAGTAGATTCCTCGGCGATATTGAATTTATGAGGCCACACCGTCGTTTCGGAAATCATGTTTTAACAAAAATTCTTTCACTTATTGCCAGACGCAAGATAACAGACGGACAAAGCGGCTACAGAGCATTTTCTCCCAGAGCAGCAGCATCTGCGGAAGTTATCCATGACTTTAACTATGCTCAGATAATAACCCTCGATCTTCTTGCGAAGGGATACATATANCTTGAAGTCCCTATCAGTTATCATTTCCGGACAACTGGGGAGAGCTTCATTAAGCTTTTTCCATATCTCAGGAAAGTCGTTCCAGCTGTTTATAAAGAATTAAATACCGTCTGAAGATAGTCATAGTTTCTTTTCTAATGAGTCTTTATTGATTAATTTTGTTTGAGGTGTTGCACTTTTAAAAAGCTTCCCTAAGATAGAATGTTAGGTAACCCTTATATCTCTACAAATGGAGGAATTTTGAGATCTAAAAAATACTTTTTATTAGTTTTGCCGATNATTGCTGTATTCAGCTTGGTCGCAGCTAGCTGTGGTGATGATGATGGTGGAGCGGTCAGGGACCTCGATAGCTCTGAGAGCTCATCAGGTTCTGGATCCAGTTCCAGTTCGGCATCAGCATCAGGTTCTAGCTCGGGGTCNGCTTCTGGCTCCAGTTCAGGGTCGGCTTCTGGCTCCAGTTCAGCATCAGCAGTAGCTTCTGCTTCTGCTTCTGCTTCAGGTTCTGGGTCAGCTTCAATGGCCGCAAGTGGAGCAACAGCTGACGCTACCCCAGCCGATGGTGGATATGCATACGCATCAAACGTTGACACTCACCGACTAGTCGTTCAAGACGTCTGTGATATCAACGATATTGTGGGCGACTACAAGTGGAGCGAAATTGCTGACATATATGCCAATGGAGTTCACTCAGTAAAGTCTGACGGATCAGTTCGAACAATTGGTGGCTTCGCAGCTGGTGAAGGAAAGAAACACGGAGTAGATACCTACTACGGAACAGCCACTCCACTAGACGACTTTGTAAGTGCAGCTCTAAATGGAACTGGCGTTTGGGCCGGTGANTCAGATGCTGTCAGGAAACAAGGTGTCCAAAANGGAATCATGAACCAAATTATGATTGCTTGGGTCGTGCACGAACTAAATGCTGCTCTTGCTAAAGCCGCAGATGGCAATTTTGATGTAGCCTCTGGCGCTGTACATAACTGGGATGAAGCCTGGGCTTTCTATCACGGTGCGGCCCCAGATTGTGGACCATTCAAAACAGCTGAAAAACGAGCAGCAGACTTCGGNACCACCGGTGCTGATGGAGAATCTGCACTAGCAAATGAAGGCCTTCTAGCCGCAATGATTGACGGTCGGGATGCCCTATTAGCTGGTGATGAAGCAGGTGCAATTTCAGCAACACGTGAAGCTGTCAAGCATGTCTTTACAACTTACGCTCAAGCCACAATCAAGTACGCAGCAAAAGTCTATTCAGATTTAGAAGCTGGTGATACTGAAGCAGCTAGAGTACATCAAGCTGAAGGTTGGGCTTTCTTCCGAATTATTGAACCNATCCTTGGAAATAATGGCATCGATACATCAGTGATTGATGCAATTCTCAACATGGAGAATGAACCTGGTTCAGGAAGCGTAGCTGACATTCAAGCAGTGCTTGATCCAGTAATTGCATNCTTTGGAATTACACCAGCTGAATTTGGCTCTTACGGCTGATTCATAACTAATCCAAAATCTAGAAAGAGCCGGGTTCTACTAAGAGCCCGGCTCTTTCCCTCCCCGTCCANATTTCCAGAAAAATACTCTTCAGAGCTAGCCAACTTTATAGACAGAACCAAAAGACCCCAGATCTCGATAATTCTTCAGGATCTAATTACTATCTTGGAAAGCTGACAGTAGTTAATCCTGAATGCCTGACATCTACGCGATCCCCTACTTGATGCAATGGGGACCCTCCACTTCTACATCGAAGCTCAACACCAGTAGANGTTGTTATTTCATAAACCGTATCGTGACCAAAGTAATCGATACGCGTTATAAGCGAATCGTTACCATCAACAAGCATTAATTCCTCCGGTCGAACAATTACATCTACTGCTCCGTGAGCTGCATTACAAAGATTCACAGTACCTATCGAAGTTTCAGCAGTTTCACCAGAAGCTACACCAGAGATCTGATTGACTTCACCTACAAAACTAGCAACCCAGGAATTTATAGGATGACGATATATCTCCCAAGGCGTGTCTTGTTGGACGACTCGTCCCTCGTTCATCACAGCTACTTGATCTCCAAGAGTGAACGCNTCATCTTGGTCATGAGTTACGAAAACACTCGTTACATTAAGAAGCTTAAGGAGGTCCGCTACTTCTGAACGCACTTCCACCCTTAATCCAGTATCAAGGCTAGAAAAAGGTTCATCGAGGAGAAGAACAGCAGGATTTGGTGCCAAGGCTCGTGCTAAAGCAACGCGTTGCTGTTGTCCACCAGAAAGAGACGATGGCAAGCGATCAGCTAGTTCAATGATCCCAACCATTTCTAAAAGCTCCATAATCCTTTTTGATGGAGATTTACGTTCAGATCTACTTAGTCCAAANATGATATTTTCAAGCACTGTAAGATGAGGAAAAAGAGCCCAGTCTTGGAATACAAGCCCAACGTTTCGCTGCTCCGGTGGTATATCTGCCTGAGGAGAAAGAACACACTTCCCATCTAGATGCACTGTTCCTGCCGTGACCTTCTGCAATCCTGCAAGAACTCTTAGCAAGGTCGTCTTCCCGCACCCACTTGGCCCTAANACAGAAAGAGCTGAGCCTTGTTCTGCATTAACGCAAACGTCAGTAAGGATTCTGCTTGTACCAATATCTACAGTTACTTCATTTACACGAATACCTGATAACGGTTCATCCATCAATACCGTTGAATTTGACGTCAATCCTGCAACACCTGTTTTATCAAGCATGCTTTACATGATAGTGGTTGTCTGTATTTTCTGCTATGTCTAAGTTAAAGACGCCACATCAAGGATAAGTAGTGCCCCTAAGAGACCAATCACTGCAACATTAAGAGCCGTTATGCGCCACTTCCATTGATGGTTCGAGGAGTGGAAGCGTTTAATGCTGTACACGTTTGCTGCTATTCCGATAATACTTGCGACTAATCCAATGCCTGAACCCACTCCAGAAGCTATTCCTAAAACAGGTGCCAGGATAGGGAAAATCACATAGGTGAACGCACAACGAATTCCGGATATGACCATTGCNGTTGAAAACGTATTCTGAGCCTTCTCATTACTAACAACTTTTGGTTGNTGTCCCAGATTTTCAGTGACTTCGCTCACGGATTTATCTTATCCTTTGTTTAACTTTCCTGATAGGTTTTTATGTCACACTTCACCTAAATCATGAGAACAGTAACCTGAATAAAGAAGTTGCAACTGCTGCTATAAGGACAACAATAAAAAACGGCAGTTTCTTCCATAAAGCTATGCCTGCAGCTAGAACACCTATGGCTCTAGCATCAATGGTAAGTGAATTGTCGGCACTGAATGTGCTTGTCATAACCAGTGCTGCAATGAGTGGTGTTGG
>PAWI01000036.1 GCA_002713485.1 Acidimicrobiaceae bacterium | reverse complement strand
TGACACCCTTGATGACGATGTTGCTGGATTCACGATTGAGGAAACAGATGGGTCTACAGAAGTTGATGAGTCTGGAACCACCGATACATTCACCGTTGTCCTAGATGCTCAACCAACAGAAGACGTTGTACTCTCCATAACATCAGCTAACGAAACAGAAGCTACCCTCACGCCCGGATCAATCACATTCACAACCAACGACTGGGATACGCCACAAACAATAACTGTCACAGGCGTAGACGATATAGGCATCATNGATGGNCCACAAACTACACAATTAGACATAGCCATCGTCCAAGAAGCATCTGATGATGCCTTTGATGGNGTAGCNGCCCAAGCAGTTACAGCCACCACAACAGATGACGACGTGCCGGGCTACACGGTTGANGAAACAGATGGGTCTACAGAAGTTGACGAATCCGAAACCACTGACACATTTACNGTTGTTCTTGATGCACAACCGGCCTCTGACGTAGCCTTTNCCATAGCATCGGAAGATACTGGAGAAGCCAGCCTTGACCTAGCATCCATCAACTTCACTCCTGCCAACTGGAACGTTCCCCAAACAATAACCGTGACTGGTGTCAATGATGGAGTACTCATTGATGGNGACCAGACAACCAACATCATCGTAAGCGTAGATGACNTAAACTCAGATGATGGGTTTGACCCACTTGATGACCAGNTCATAGCTGTAACAACAACAGATGATGACATCCCAGAATTCACCGTGACAGAAACCGATGCTGCAACAGAGGTTGATGAGTCTGGAAGCACCGATACATTCACAGTCGTNCTTGANGCNCAACCAGAAACCGATGTTGTTCTTGATATCAGTACAGACGATGAAACAGAAGTAAGCGTAACCAGTTCACTTACCTTTACAACCAACAATTGGGATACGCCGCAAACCGTTACAGTAACCGGTGTAGACGATTTCCTAGTTGACGGAACCATAGACACAACAATCACTATTAGCATCAACGTCGCTAACTCAAACGCTGACTTTGCCTTCACTTCACCCAAAACAGTCACATCTTCAACAATTGATGATGACGTCCCCGGTTATACCGTCACGGAATCAAATAACGAAACGATCGTGGAAGAAGANGGATTNACCGACACCTTNACTATCGTCCTCACAGCTCAACCAGTCTCTGACGTCAACTTTGCGCTAACTGCGAGCGACACAGAAGAAGTGACAGTAATAGACACCGTGACCTTCACAAACGCAAATTGGAACACTCCTCAACAAATCACAGTAATCGCATTTAATGAATTTCTAATTGATGGAGACCAAAACTCCGACATTACAATCGCTATCGACCAACAAACAACAGATGATGACTTTGATGCTCTTGCAGATACTGTCATTCCAGTATTAACGATAGACGATGATATTGCTGGCTTTACAGTCATCCAAACTGGCGGAGACACCGTNGTCTCAGAAGACGGAACTGAAGACACGTTCGCTATCGTTCTTAACGCACAACCCACCAGCAATGTTGAAATAACAATCACACAACCACAAGATGTGATCTCAATTGAGAACCAATTACTGAACGTAAATATCTCGGATGAAGCCTCTATATCAATCCAGACATTGACGTTTACCCCAGAGAACTGGAACGTTCCACAATCTATAACAGTTACACCCGCCGACGACCCATTGATTGACGGTGACATCCAATTCGAAATGATCGTGGAAATAACTGCCGAAAACTCAGACCCAGACTTCGCTAACGTTGATAGCGAAACAGTCACTGGAACCGTTCTTGACGATGATGTTCCAGGATTTGAAATAACTCAGAACAACACCTACGTGATCGTTGACGAAAACGGNACAACTGATACCTTCACAATCGTACTGACAGCAGAACCTCTCTCAAATGTCATACTCACGCTACAGTCAACTGACACCGGCGAAGCTACAGTCACGGAAACCTTAACATTCACCCCCGCAAACTGGAACACCCCACAAACAGTGACCGTAACGGGCGTTGATGACCCAATCATCGACAAAACCCAATACCCAGTCGTAATAGTTTCAATCTCTGTAGATGAATCAGATGCTCTATTCTCNGGCGTAAATAACCAAAGAGTAAGCGTAACTAACTTCGACAATGAAGCGGATCGAGACGACGACTTTATCCTGGACAGCGAAGACCCATGCCCAGACGACCCAGACTGTGACGANGACGGAATACGAGACAACGAAGAACCGACAGTAGAGTGTATAACCGACCCAGACTGTGACGACGACGGACTAGAAGACGGAGACGAAGTAACAGAAGCTTGCATAACTGACCCTGACTGTGACGATGATGGTTTACTCGACGGCGAAGAACCAGCTCTTGAGTGTATAACTGATCCTGATTGTGATGATGATGGAATTCTGGATCCGGATGAGGAAGCTCCTGAGTGTATAACTGATCCTGATTGTGATGATGATGGAATTCTGGATCCAGATGAACTAGCGCCCGAGTGTATAACTGACCCAGAAAACATCTCATGCGAAATTGCACCCGAACCAACACCCGAACCAACACCCGAACCAACACCCGAACCAACAATCGAGCCAACACCTGAACCAACACCTGTAAACGAAGTAGCAGATGATTCGTTCCCATGGTGGATTCTCGTACTTGCACTGATCGCACTGCTTGCACTTACAAGGATCCTATTGCTCGTATACATGAGGCGTAGATCCCCAATCATTACCCATATAGCGATCTCTGAACTCAGAGAAGAAATACAGCTCATAGAGCGAGACGGCATGTCCTCACTGGACGAATACGAAATCAATGCGGAAACAGAATTCCTATCTGATACCCCAGATATAACAGAAGTTAAATTCACCATACGTGTTGATGACGGAAAGCTTGAACACGGAACTAGCTCAAGCTCGTACCTCACGGATACAGATCTACCTAGCCACGATCTGCAACTTGGTAATCTACCAAGCGTGGTGAGTATAAATGGAATAGTTTCAGAAGTTATTTGGTCTATCAAAGCCAAANGACCNNTNGGTACGNCNTTTNCAATCGAATTTGAAGNNAACGGNGAATGGGTTGAANTNTCNGAACTNACANNNGAAAANNNCNNAGATANCGAAAGCTCCNACNATCNATCCATATTGNCGCCTNGTTGCNANAGCACCATTTGGNCTCAAACGATTNTCNACACCAGCGCCANTCGGTCTNATAAACTTAGAAGGAANAGNTGAATCTAAACCNGAAGCTGGCTAATCGCACCTGAAGGGGATAACTAAAGCTGCCTCAGATTTAGCCCCATCAAAATCTGTTGCATGGGATATGAGCAATAGATATGACTCTTCGGTAGGTGGAATGGGAAAGGTAGCAGAGGCTATTCCAGGAACAACCAATTCAGGTCCCTCGTTAATAGACGAAGTTAGATTGATGCTTTCTTCTCCGACTAAAGCAGCCAAGTCAAGTACCACAGACGTATCATCAATATCATTCGCAGAAATAGCTATTGAAACTACAGCACCTTCACCGGGTGACTCAATGCAATCTGGACCATCAAGCGTGATGCTGGGGGCTTTGTTATTGGGAGCTTGCTCAATGACGAAGGGAAGCGCTGTTGGCGACACTTCAAGTGATTCATCCTCAGAGTTTGAGGTACTAGGCTTTTCAGTGGGTTGAGACGGAGGCTCAACGGTCGAGTTGGTTTCGTCACTTCCGGGCTGAGATAAAACAACAACAGCAAAGGGAAGAGCGACAGCAAAAACTAAAAAAACTGCAATCCATCGAATGTACTTTTGGCGGTTCCCTCGGCGAACAGGCATGCAACTATCGTAGCTCCTCCATACCGCCAAATTTTGCAATGATGCATGAAGACTTGTCTAAGCCGAGATAGCCTTCAGCGGTGGGTGCATCGTCTTATGAATCAAACAACCTAGGAAGTATTTGGAAAGGTAAATACTTACCGATAACTCTTGCGAACCTAACTGTCGTAGCTGTGGCTGCATTTGACGGATTGGCGATTGTGGCAGCCCTTCCAAATATCGCAAAGGATCTAGGAAACGTATCGCTTTCTCCATGGGTACTAACTGCGTACCTGGCCACATCAGCAGTAGCTGCGATAGTCGCCGGACCTATCATCGATACCATAGGAGTCCGCAGGACCTTTCAAATCACTGGACTATGGTTTCTCTTCACAAGTGCCTTGGCAGCAGTAGCTCCATCTATGACGTTGCTAATTGCAGCAAGATCACTTCAAGGGATAGGTGGCGGGTTATTAATAGCTGTGGCTCTCGCATCGGTAGGACTTGCATATCCAGAAAATCTTAGACCAACTGCTTTCGCAGCTAATTCTATGGTTTGGGGAACTCTTGGGTTGGGTGGTCCGGTGATTGCTGGAGCCCTCCTTGAGTTAAGTGGATGGCGTCTTATCTTTGTGGTCCAGTTACCAATAACTGCCATTGCAATTGGTATGGGTTGGAGGCGGCTACCAGATGTTGTTAATAAAGAAGAAGGCAAAGGGCTTAACTTTGACCTAAGAGGCATCTCATTGCTATCTATTTGTATTATCGCTTCATTGGTAGCAGTAAGTGAACTAACAAAGTCACCGATCTTAGCAGTAATACTTTTCGTAACAACGGGGCTCTTTACGTATCTCTACTGGTATCACTCGGGGCAAGATAGAGACCCAGTTCTACTCCGGCGGCATATAATAAAATTTCCGCTGAACCGCATTCATATCGCATCGGCACTTGCACTCATTACAGGCCTAGCCACCGACAATTACTTGCCGCTTTATATGCAAACTACAAGAGGGCGCTCTGAAGCCTTTGCTTCATTTTCGGTAGTGTTCCTGACAGTTGGCTGGACTTCAGCAGCGTTTGCCACCAGTAAGATTTTAAACCGAAAAAACGAAGAAGACGTAATTCTTCTCGGTTCAATTCTCATGATCCCGTCAGTGCTTCTAGCCGGAATATCAGTTTCGTTTGCATATGATTTGAAAATATTATTTGCAGCCTATTTCCTAATAGGTGCGTCTATAGGATTTATCTCCACATCCGGTTTAACGCTTCTTCAATCATCAAGCACTCCAGAAGAAATGGGTCGAACAAACAGCGCCCATCAATTCCTACGGACACTAGCAATCACCTATGGAGTTGCTATTGGTGGAGCGATAATACTTTCAGTCGTGAAAGCAAGAACGGGTGATGTAGAGTCCGTGAGAAAAGTTCTATCTGGTGACAACGTTACAGTCGCGTCAGACACAATAGAGGCCATAGGTAGCGGCCTTGCTTGGGCGCATGTCTTTAGCGGGAGTACTGCCTGTATTGGCCTTTTCGTAGCTGTATCCCTTTACCGCAAAAAGAAAGCGCTTCAAGTGAATCAATAGTTAATCTATCGTTGGACGCTATAGGAACTACCGGCTAAATTTAAAGAACAACTTAGTTGAACTCAACCGGAGGCGTACCCCCGGAAGGGCCAGATAGAGAGGAGTTTAGTATGCCAAGCGTACTTGCTTATCACCGCCCTGCAAGCCTTGATGAAGCTCAAAAGTTAGCATCCCAAAAAAACGCTGTCCTGATAGGAGGCGGAACTCTTGTAATACCGGATGTTCTCACAAATCCAGTTAATAACGCAGAAATTGTAGATCTCCAAGCAGTTGGGCTGGCAGGAGTATCTTCTGAACATAACGACGATCAAACCTTAATAGAAGTCGGTGCTATGACCAGGCTATCTGACTTGATCGAGAATGAAGAAATTCCGACCTTGCTCAAAGAGTTGTCTGTAAAGGAGCTTCCATCAACNCTTCGGACTCAAGCTACAGTTGGTGGGACTATTGCGGAGCGCAATGGTGAAAGCATATTGCTTTCTGGATTCCTTGCTCTTAATGCAGAGATTGAAATTAATAAAGAACATTNCACANCGCTNANTGAATACCTTATGTCCGCCAAGCAGGAAGGTATAATCACTGCCNTTAAATTTTCCGCTCCACCTCTCGAGTCNAGGACAACTTATCATAGTGTTGGCAGAACGCCTATGGACATGCCTATCGTTTCTGCAATCGGATACTCTCAAGCGNAGGGCAATTTACAGGTTGCGTTCACTGGNGTCGGTGANATTCCCGTTCTCATCAAAAGCGCTGACGANCTTGCAAACCTCAATCCTGAAGGCGATTTCAGGGGGTCCAGCGATTATAGAAAACACCTTACCTCCGTTCTTTATTCCCGTATTTTAGAGCAGATGCAGTCATGAAAATCTCTTTTTCTCTAAACGAGCTGGTAGTAGAAACAGAAATAGAATTACACGAGACACTAATGCAGCTGTTACGTCGTCGCGGGATGATAAGCGTAAGGTACGGCTCAGACTCTGGAGAAACAGGAGCAGCGGCTGTTCTGATAGATGGAAAGCTAACCAGCACTGACTGCATGTTGGCCGCTCAAATTGATGGTCATGATGTCAAAACTGTTGAATGGTTTAACAAACCTGAGCTACATCCAATTCAAGCCGCATTCGTAGCGACGGGGGCTATGCAATCTGGATACTCAACTCCAGCGATGATTCTAGGGACATGGGAGCTAGTGAATCGGAGCCCTAACCCTACAGAGGAGGAAGTAAGGGATATGCTTTCGGGAATCCTCGATCGCGAAACCGCCTATGTTAAGCCTGTAGAGGCTGTCATGCGCGCAGCATCTCTAATGAGAGGAGAAACGAACGAACCATTTGGTCCTGTGTATCTGCCTCCTCTTACTGACGGAGAAAACCCAGTTGATGTCAGCCCAGATGATGATGGCCCAGATGCTTCTCCTGCTGTACCAAGAGTTGTTCCCTCAAAAGATGTCCCTGAAATGGCAGTTGTAGGTAAACCAGAAGTTAAAGTAGACGCTGTTCGATTAGTAAAAGGAAATCCAGCATTCACCGATGACTTCGAAGAAAGAGGTCAATTAATAGCAAAAGTACTTCGAAGCCCTCATGCCCACGCCAACATTCTTGATATAGATGATACGGAAGCGGCTGCACTTCCGGGTGTACATGCCATAATCCACTATAAGAACACCCCGCGAGTGAAGTATGCTTCCGGCGGACAAAGTTGGCCAAACCCACACCCTCATGACCAAGTAAGCTTTGACAATAAGGTAAGGCATGTAGGTGACAGAGTCGCAGCTGTAGCTGCCGAAACAAAAGAAATTGCCCAAACAGCACTAGCTCTTATCAAAGTTGAATATGAAATACTGCCCTTTGTACTTGATGAATTAGAAACAATGGAACTCGACTCTCCGGTAATTCACGATGAGGATGATACTGAAGAAATATATGATGCAAATAGAAATATTGTTTTAAGAATCGAAGCAGAGCGTGGTGATGTTGAGAAAGCGGCTAAAGAATCTGATCACGTTTTTGAGGACACATTCAAAGTACACCAAGTGCAACAAGTTCCTATTGAACCGCATATTTCCGTGGCGTGGCTTGANAGTGATGAACGACTAGTAGTGAGAACAGCGACACAAGTGCCATTCCATGTCCGACGNATGNTAGCACCNTTAATTGGAAGAGATATCAAAGATGTACGCGTAATAAAACCTAGGATAGGAGGCGGTTTTGGAGCAAAACAAGAAATGCTTATTGAAGATATTGTTGCCCATCTCGCAATAGCAACACGAAGACCAGTAAAACTTGAACTCGATAGGAGCGAGGAGTTCATTGCATCCCGATCACGCCACCCTCAAACACTTACGTTTACAACTGGTGTTGAAGAGACCGGAAAACTAGTTTCACAAAAACTACGTCTAGTTGGGAACACAGGTCCCTACGGAACTCATGGTCAAACAGTTCAGACAGTTGCAGGTCTGCGGGGATTAACCTCGTACAATGCTGACAATAAAAAATTTGACTGCGATGTCGTCTACACAAATACCCCTGTAGCCGGAGCTTACAGAGGTTATGGAGCTCCGCAAGCAGAATTTGCGTTGGAAGCCCATATGGAAGATATCGCTCATTCCCTTGGTATGGACCCGATCGAATTCAAGCGGCAAAACTGGGTCAAAGTCGGTGACGAACTTAATATCGCCCCCCACCTTGGTGAGAGGGCAGTGGATCCAGACGACATAGAAGAATATCCAAGAATAACCTCCAATGGAATCGAAGAGTGTATCGCCCAGGGAAAGAGGTCAATAAAGTGGCATCGAAAAGATGACCCCGAATGGGTATCTCCCAAAGACCAACCCAATGTTCGACGTGGTCTAGGTTTCGCATTCTGTATGCACGGTACAGCTATACCGTTTCTAGACATGGGCGGATGCAGCATCAAGATCAACGACGATGGTTCCTTCAACATGCTTGTTGGTGCAACTGACCTAGGGACTGGTGCAGATACTGTACTTGGGCAAATAGCAGCAGAAGTCCTAGGCGTTTCTCTGAGTGACATCCAAGTCTATTCATCTGATACGGACGTAACCCCCTTTGACACCGGTGCATACGCCTCAAGCACAACCTATATCTCCGGAACTGCTGCAAAACTTGCCGCTGAAAAGGTCCGAGAAAGAATTAAAGAACGTGCTGCAAAAATGCTAAATGTTAAAGAACCATGCTCAATTGAATTACGTGACCGAAAAGCGATAGCGCCAGACGGTTCATCTGTTTCAATAGAAGACATAGCCATGGAAGCATTCCATTTGGAAGATCATGAACAAATTATGGGCACAGCCTCTTATGTGTCGCCGGAGTGTCCTGCGCCATTCGCAGCACAATTCGCAGAAATAGAATTGGACATAGATACCGGTCAAGTAACAGTCACCAAACTCGTCATGGCAGTTGATTGCGGTGTAGCGATCAATCCAGTAACAGCTTCTGGGCAAGTAGAAGGGGGAATGCTTCAAGCCCTTGGCTATGCACATTGCGAAGAATACGCATTTGATGAAACTGGGAAGATGCTCAACGACAGTCTCGGGCCATACAAAATATATCGGGCTGATGAAATGCCGGAATTCGAAGTTTTCCTGATTCAAACTATGGAAGATTCAGGGCCTTTTGGGGCGAAGGCAGTTGCCGAGATACCAAAAGATGGGGTTGCCCCAGCAATCCGAAATGCAATAATCAATGCAACAGGCGTAGCTATCAATGAAATTCCGTTCACTCCTGAGCGCGTCTGGCAAAAGATAAGAGAATCAGAAATTTAATCCACCATGAGCCAGCATCAAGGCAAAGCAATCTTCATTACCGGAGCATCGACAGGAATAGGAAGAGCAACCGCACTTCGTCTTGCGACAGAGGGTGCTTCGCTCTTTCTTACTGACATAGTCAAGGACGAACTAGAAAACACCACTGAGAAATGTAGAAGCCTAGGGTCCGAAGCGACCAGCTTAGAATGTGATGTCGGAAATGAAGCGCAGGTTTCAACAGCAATTTCTAATATGGTCAAGCAATTCACCAAGATAGATGCAGTTATAAATGTTGCTGGTATTCAACTTTGGAGTCACTCTCATGAACACTCATTAGCGGATTTCGAGAAAACCCTATCAGTTAATCTGGTAGGAACTTTTATGGTCTGCAAGGAGGCAATTCCCCATCTACTGAAAAGCTTTGGATCTATAGTTAACGTATCCTCTACAACAGCACTAGCTGGAATTCCTTACTCGGTAGCCTATGCAGCCAGCAAGGCGGGAGTGCTAGCTCTAACTAAATCTCTCGCAGTTGAATATGGAGGAAAAGGTCTACAAGTAAACTGTGTAAATCCGGGAGGTATCAAAACAGAAATGTCAAAGATGCCCGATATTGAAGAGCCAGATCTAAAGTTGCTTTTACGNCAGAGCCCACTAGGTAAATTCTCTGAACCGGAAAGCGTAGCAGGACTTATTTCCTATCTACTCACAGAAGAAGCACAGCATATAAACGGGGAATCAATCAGAATTGACGGTGGGGCATTAGCATGACCATCATCACCGCAGATTGGTTAATCGCCAATGCAGAAGAGGAACCTCTTAGATCCCATGGCATCAGGATCCTAGACGCTGAAATTATGGAAGTCGGTAAGATCCAAGATCTCAAAGCCAAATATCCTGATGATGATCTTATCGAGGGAACAGGAAAGATTTTGTTGCCAGGTTTCGTTAACGCACATACCCATATGTACGGAGTCCTCGCTCATGGAATTCCCGTCGACAATCCACCTGAAGACTTTTGGGCTTTTCTGAGAGATTACTGGTGGCCAAAAGTAGAAGATGCTCTGGATAAAGAGATGCTATCAGCGGCAACTAAATGGGCATGCATGGAAATGCTTACCTCGGGCACAACTACTTTTTATGACATCCTTGAAGCCCCTAATACGCTACCCGGAGGGCTAAACACCCAAAAGGAAGAAGTCATGTCTGCAGGAATCCGGGGAATTCTAAGTTTTGAAGCTACAGAGAGATCAGGGACTGAAAAAGGGCACCTTGGAATTGAAGAGAACTTATCATTCCACACAGAAACACAAGACGACCCCCTTATCTCAGCCATGATGTGCTTACATACAACCTTCACTTGTTCCCCAGAATTCATATCCCGCGCGTTTTCATTAGCGAATCAAAACAACCTAGCCGTACANGCACACTGTAATGAGGGAAAANATGAAGGCTTATGGTGCGAAGAGAATCACGGTATAAGACCACTTGAACTATATGAAACTTTAGGNCTGGCAANCTCAAATTTCATNGCTAGTCAATGTGTCCACTTATCTAAAAAGGAAATTGAGATAATTAAGAACTTAGATATAAAGGTTACCCATATGCCTCTCGCAAATTGTGAAGTCGGCGGCGGAATAGCCCCTATCCCAGAATTAATTGATGCAGGAGTTACGGTAGGTCTCGGAAGTGATGGCTACATTAATGATTTCTATGAAGTCATGCGAGGAGCTTTCCTCATCCATAAAGCTAGATTGCAAGACCCAGGAGTTATGTCAGCCTCAACAGTGCTTGACATGGCTACGTTAGGGGGTGCTAAGGCTCTCGGACTAGAAAAGGTCGGTAAATTAGAGTCCGGTTATTCCGCAGACTTACAACTCATAGATGCTAAATTCCCAACCCCATTAACCAGTGAGAATATATTTGAGCAAATTGTTCTGTGGAGAAGTGGAGAAGATGTATCTGACGTGATGGTAGCTGGCAAATGGCAGGTAAGAGATAACGAGATAGTTTCAATCGACGAAGATCAAGCTAGGGAAGCGTTGCACACGCAAGCCAAAAGGCTATGGTCAGCATGAAAATCTTTGAAGAACTACTACAGGCGATTTCTTGCAGGCAAACAGTTGTTTTGTGTACGGTAATTGAGACTGATCGGTCAGTCCCTAGAAAAGCCGGAGCGAAAATGCTGGTTTATGATGATGGCTCTACTTTCGGAACAATAGGTGGAGGCGAAATGGAGTTTCGCGTTATCAGTGCAGCCAGGGAATCAATCTCGGAGAAGAAATCACGACAACTTTCCTACACATTAGTGGACCCATCACAAGGAGATCCCGGTGTCTGTGGTGGAGATGTCACAATATATTTGGAGCCATTTATGCCACAAACAACAATACTCATACTCGGAGCAGGACATATCGGTAAAGCGGTTTCAGAACTATCTAGTTGGCTAGGGTACAAAGTCATAGTCTGGGATGACCGTGAAGATGTTATAACTACCTTTGCTGGAGAAGGAGAAACGCTAACAGGTGATTTGGCTACCGCAATTGAAGAAGAATTGATTGACGAGCACACTAGAGTCGTCATAGTCACAAGAAACGCTGACGTAGATTGCAAAGTCTTACCATTGATCATACAAACTCCTGCTGCATATATTGGATTAATGGGTAGCACTCAACGATGGAAAGTCGTGAGAGAGAAGCTCATGGGATCAGGAATGAGAACGGAAGAATTGGAGCGCATTGCAACTCCAATTGGGATTGAAATTGCTGCAGAAAGTCCGGAAGAAATAGCAGTTTCCATATTGGCTGAGGTAATCGCAGGTGACAACATTTCGTAAAGAGCTGTGCCTCGTCCGGGGCGGAGGCGACCTTGCCACAGGAGTAATAGCTCGCCTTCATCATGTTGGGTTTCCAATTGTTGTAACCGAGTTACCATTCCCACTAGCGGTTCGTCGCTCAGTTACAGCGGCTAACGCAGTCTATGAAAAATCTATTCAGATAGAGAACATGGCTGTGCAGCTCTTCGACTCTAAATCGAAAGCGCTCTCAAAGAGCAAAGAAGGAATAATTGCCGTTCTGGTGAACGAAGCAATCCCAGAGATAAATCCAACAATAATTATTGATGCACGCCTTGCTAAGAAAAACATTGATACCAGCATTTCGGATGCCCCCATCGTTATTGGGTTAGGGCCCGGCTTTACTGCCAACCTTGATTGCCACTTTGTAATCGAAACTAAACGAGGCCATTCCTTAGGAAGAGTAATAAAGGATGGTAAAGCTATAGACAATACCGGAAGCCCTGAACCAATAGAAGGTAGAGGAGATGAACGTGTCCTTCGGTCACCGAAGGATGGCAGAACCCGTTGGAATGTAAAAATAGGAGACTCAGTCGTCAAAGACCAAGTTCTTGGCATCATCGAAGAAAAGGCAATAAATGCGCCATTTGATGGGGTGGTCAGAGGGTTAATACATCCATCGGTCAATACGCATAAAAATATGAAAATAGGCGATATTGACCCTAGGCAAACAGAGAACTGGAGATTCATATCCGATAAGGCATTATCGATAGGCGGAGGAGTACTGGAGGCGGTGTTTTCGTGTTTGAAACCATAAGTCTTGGAAGTCTTGCTGAAAGTTTAAAACTCCATCAGGAAGGAGATCGCCATCTCATTTCCCTAGTCGGAGGAGGAGGCAAGACTACCTTGCTTCATGCACTCGGAAACCAGCTTCTAGGCCGAACCGTTCTCACAACAACAACAAAAATGGGAAGCGATCAAAGCAACGGTCTACGAACACTTATAAAACCCAATGCTGACGAAATACGATCAATCCAACACCAAGAGACAGTGATGATCTGGGAGAAAATCGCTGGGCAAAAGGCTATCGGTCTTGAGAAGCAAATCTGCGATCAATGGTTTTCCCATGTAGATCATATGGTTGTGGAGGCGGATGGCTCAAGAAGGAAACCATTCAAAGCACCAGCAGACTATGAACCAGTTATTCCATCGAAAACGACCATGATGATCTCAGTCATCGGTGCTGATGCTCTAGGGAGAGTGATAGCAGACCAATGTCATAGACCGTTACGAGTAGCGGCAATAGCTGAATGTGAACCCTATCAAAGGTTAACTCCACGCTCAGCAGCCAAGGTTTTGCTTTCTCGGAGAGGGAGCCTCAAGGAACTTCCAAAGAAATCAGAAATGGTTATTGCCGTAACAAAAGTTAGTGAAGAAAATACAGTTCTAGTACATGAACTGTACGAAGCAGTCAAAATGATTGATTCTCAAATGCGTCTTATTGGTGTATCTTTTGAAGAACAGTTCAAGGCGTAAACATGAAAATAAGTTTAAATGTCATTCCAGAATGCCCAATCAACGAGATTGTCCAAATAGTAAAGCACGCTGAAAACCTTGGTTTTCAAAGGTGCTGGGTATACGACGAAGGTCTAGCAACTAGAGATGTCCATATCGTAATGACCGCAATTGCATTGGAAACAAAACAGATCGAAATAGGTCCAGGTATCACGAACCCCTATACCCGTCATCCTGCCCAAACTGCTGCAGCGATAATGACTCTTGACGAACTATCTGGTGGAAGAGCTTTTCTAGGTATAGGCGCAGGAGGCTCACTAACTTTAGACCCGCTTGAAATCAGAAGAGTTAAGCCATTAACAGCTGTAAAGGATGCAATTAGTATTACGCGTAAGCTCCTCACAGGAAAAAGAGTGTCTCACGATGGAATAATCGCATCAGTAGAGGCAGCGCAGGTTGACTACTCAAGGAAAGATATAGAAATATGGCTCGCTGGTCGAGGTCCTAAAATGCTCGCTCTTGGGGGAGAATTAGCAGATGGCGTCATGTTGGATTTTATCTATAAGCCAGAATTGAGTGAGTACGTTCAAAAGGTTAGGAATAACAAACCAGCAAAAATTTGCTACTCAACGGCTATCGTAACCGACGAGCAGGACCTCGAATTTGTGCGGCCCCATATGACGTATCGACTCGTCGATGCTCCACAGCATGTTAAAGAGAAGATAGGGATAAAGCCAGCGGAAATCAATAAGATACGTTCAGCCATGAGTGGCGGGCTTGAGTCAGCATCACGTTACGTCGAGGATAGATGGATTGCGCCATTCATAATTCAAGGAAGCCCATCAGAATGCAAGGAAGAACTTTATACGATCTGTGAAAAGAATAATGTTGACGAGTTTCTAATACCAATGTTTGATATGCCAAATCCAAAACAATACTTAGAACAGATTGCGTCTATTCTTATACCGATTTAACGCAAAGGTTCCGGGAGGGACCTTTTCAAGAATTCACCATGTCCAGCCCTACCAACGAAATGCCTATCCTGAATTACGAATGAACCTCGGCTAAGTACACTTTCAGATTGTCCCTGGACTTTAATTCCTTCCCAAACAGAATGATCAAGAGCCATATGATGACTGCTAGCACCAAGAATATGTTCTGTGTCTGGATTGAAAATTACAATATCGGCATCAGCTCCAGGAGCAATGATGCCCTTGCGCCCTTGGAGGCCAAAGAGACGAGCCGGTGTCGTGGAACACAGCTCAACCCACCTCTGCAAACTGATCTCGCCTGTTCGAACGCCTTGAAACAAAAGATCCATTCGATGTTCAATGACTCCCAACCCGTTTGGCACATCCCGAAAATCTTCGGCACCTAATAGCTTCTCGGCGTCACAGAATGGGCAATGGTCAGTGGCTACGACAGACAAGTCATCTGCCCTTAGACCCATCCATAGGTTTTCCTGATGCCGTTCTTCAATCGAACGCAGAGGAGGGGAACAAACATGGCGGAGGCCGTCTATGCCAGGTTGATCTAAGTGCTCCTCTAAACTGAGGTACAAGTACTGGGGGCAGGTTTCTGCGAATACGTTGCGTCCTTCATCGCGTGCCCGTGATACTTCTCTGAGGGCGTTGAGGGATGATAGATGAACTATGTAGAGTGGGGCGCCAGCAACGACAGCTAACTGTATTGCCCTATGGGTAGCTTCCCCTTCCAGTTCAGGCGGGCGTGTCCGACCATGCCAAACTGATCCCAACTTGCCTTGTGTTCCAGCTTGCTCTCTTAGCACGTCAATAGCAATACCGTTTTCTGCGTGCATCATGGTCATCGCACCTGTTTCGGCAGCCAACTGCATTACTTGAAGTATCTGACCATCATCAGAATACCAAGCATCTGGGTATGCCATAAATAACTTATAACTTGTTATTCCAGCTTCTATTGTGTTCCGAATATCTATCAGTGACTGTTTGTGCACATCACCTACTGAAAGATGAAAAGAATAATCAATAGCGCATTGCCCATCAGCTTCAGCCATACGAGCTTCAATCGCCTCTGGGACAGCGGTCCCTTTGATTTGGCCAGCGAAATCAATAACGGTTGTGGTTCCACCCCAAGCTGCAGCTTGGGTTCCGGTTTCGAAGGTATCGCTAGATGTAGCTTGGTCAGACATAGGCAGTTGAAGATGTACATGTGAGTCCACTCCTCCTGGTATTACGTATTTGTCTGAAGCATCAATTATTTCGCAATTCGAGTTGTCTATCGAATCAAGAATGTCGCTGTTGGGGTCAAGTAGAGCCGCTATTTTGTCACCGGCAATCAAAACCTCATAACGAGCGGTATGGTTTGCATTTACGACTGTTCCTCCACGAATAAGCTTCATCACTACTCCTTAAAAGAAAAAGTTTTAATCTCAGCTAAAGCTTCACATAAAGATTCAACCGCAGAGTTAAAAAGTGTTTCACCTAATTCGATAGAGGCACCAGTTGGGTCACCGATATAGCCATCTTCATGAAAGTCATTTGACAGCCAACCAAATGAAACAGAACCACCAAATTTCACATGCTTGTTTCTATCTAACTTCTCAGGGATTCTGCGCTCAGCCTTAGTTAAATCCACTAAATCTGGTCTCAAGAACATAAAAACTGAAGTCTCATCCCTACCACCGTGTATTCCCATCCCCAGCTCGTCTTCGGTTGATGAGCCGCCATATGCAGGTGGAAGAGCAGGATGNATTAAGAAAGTTTCGAGGGAGTAATTNAGTCGCAATTCCCGAAGGGCAGTATTTAAAAGCGTTGTATTACCTCCATGGCCATTCAGTAACACTAACTTTTTAGCGGGGGTCTTACTCAGAGACCTTCCAATATCATCCAAGACTGACATCAGAGTTTCGTACCGAAGCGAAATCGTTCCCGTAGACCAATCATGTTCGTTTGATTTTGATACAGCAAGTGTAGGCAATAGCCAGACATCTAGATCATTGCTACATCTTTCCATTATCGCTTTAGCAGTTTCTTCAGCAATGACACGATCTACGGACATGGGCAAATGTGGTCCATGCTGCTCGATAGCGCCGACAGGCAACAGAATAATTGACGATTCCGACAAAACATGTGGAATCTCTGGGCCTTTAAGATCTTCGTACATTCCTCCCATAGCATGAGGTTAGCGCCATATTTGAGAGGAATTATGCAATATAGCTGTCAAGAAGCAATATTGCTCAAAAACCGCTAGTAGAACTCCCATAGATGACGTGAGCGTTTTGCTAGATTTTTATGTGCTTCGGAGAGATTAAATCCTAATAATTCTCCGTCTTTAGCAACTCGTTTCCCATCGACAAAAAGATCAAGAACCTTTCTATCAGGACCAAGGATAAGTCCCGAGATAGCATCTTCTACCCCAGCAAGGTCGGGAGTTCCCCACACTGCAAAATCAGCGCTAAATCCTACCTCTAAAACACCTAGACTTGAAGCTCCGAGACACCGTGCTCCTCCAGAAGTTCCTAGCTCAAGGGCTTCTGCTGGCATCAATGCGTCTGGGCGTTTTTCTCGAAGGCGTGCTGTGTATAAAGCTTGTCGAAGTTCGGGGAAAAGTCCCCCAACCTCGTTACTAGCTACTCCATCAACGCCCAAACCAACCGGTACATTTGCCTTCAAAAGATCAGAAACTGGGCACATACCAGCAGCCAGTCTGGCATTGGACGATGGGCAATGCGCTACACCTGTTCCTTCTTCACCTAGTAACTTAATTTCACTCTCAGAGAAGTGGATTCCATGCGCAAACCAGACGTCATCACCCGTCCAGCCCCATTCGAACAATTGTTCCGCAGGTCTTTTCCCGAACCGCTCTATGCAGTGCTCTTGCTCATCAATAGTTTCACAAAGGTGAGTGTGGAGGCGAAGTCCATGTTTTCTTGCAAGATCGGCTGACTCAATCATTAAGCCTTCGGTCACAGAGAACGGGCTACATGGAGCAACGACAACATTAACCATCTTTCCATCATGGTGAGTAGCGATTATGCGTTCTGTTGAAGTAAGTATCGAATCCCGGTCCTCAACCAAATTATCGGGTGGTAAACCGCCCTTCGCTTCGCCTAGGTCCATAGATCCACGACTAAGAAAAATTCGTATTCCCACAAGTTTTGCAGCGTCCACAATTGCATCAAAGACAGAATCATCGCCGTCTGGAACAACGTAATGGTGGTCAAAAGCCGTAGTGCAGCCGCTTAAAGCAAGTTCTCCGAGACCGACGAGCGCAGCTGAGTACACATCATCAACACTCATTCTTTTCCAGACAGGATAAAGAGTTTTCAACCACTCGAAGAGGTTGCAACCTGTTGCAAGTCCTCTTGTCATCCACTGATACAAGTGGTGATGGGTGTTAACGAGTCCAGGAGTAATAACTGCCTCGTCATAGTGGATTTCCTTATCCCCTTCTTGCCTCGTGACAGATCCAATTTCCGTTATGACNCCNCCCTCAAAGGCGATATCTCCAGGGTGTCTGGCTCCACGAATAACAGTTCTTGGCACATAATTAACCTAGCAGGGGTCGGCGAGGTGGAGAGATTCTGTNCTATTTTGCCTNTTCTTATATGTGTTCGTATTTACGAAGATCTTGAAGGCTAGCCCATTCTAGAGTCGCCATATGGGTTGATTCTAAACGCACTTTTGGGGCTTTCCCTGCCAAGAAAGCCTCCTGCCAACGAGAGGCACAAAGGCACCATTGATCTCCGGGTTTTAGACCGTCAAACCCGTATTCAGGCATGGGAGTTGATAGGTCATTACCTGCCTCTTTNGAAAAGCTAAGAAACTCTGCAGTCATAATCGCNCATACNGTGTGNACACCCATATCCCCAGGTCCCGTATCGCANCAGCCGTTTCTGTAATAACCAGTCAATGGATCGTGGCTACAGTCTTTGAGTTCAGTTCCCAAAACATTNTTTGCCATTGAAAGATCATACATGATGACTCAAGCCGATAAAAAGCTGCTACAAGTTTCCAAATACTTTAGGCATGTATGGGTGCTCGGTTTAGGTCCCATTTAATTTCCGCTTCAAGTTGTGAACCCACCTGAATAAGTAAATCTTCGCGACCATAAGCAGCTACTAACTGGATGCCTATAGGTAAGCCGTCGGAAGAGAATCCCGTTGGAAGAGAGATAGCNGGTTGGCCAGTTGCGTTGAACGGTGATGTGAAAGCAGCATATGGTATCGACTTAAATGAATTTCTCATTGGCTCATCCTCAGTTGAGACTAAATCACCTAATCGTGGGGGAGGGAGCAGAGTAGTAGGGGTCAGTAATAGATCCCACCCATCTTCCCACCATTCCAACGTAGCCCGA
The DNA here is from genome assembly GCA_002713485.1 of Acidimicrobiaceae bacterium. Taxonomy (GTDB): domain Bacteria; phylum Actinomycetota; class Acidimicrobiia; order Acidimicrobiales; family UBA8592; genus UBA8592. The sequence continues at coordinate 6,239 of PAWI01000036.1, read as the reverse complement.
CGCATCAATCCCATATCAGCCTGTGCTTGAAGGACCTCAAGACCTGACGTTCTAGCTCCGGCTTGTGCCATCAACCAAGTCCCGATTTCTACATCGTCTATGGTGACTTCCCTTTGAAGCAATTTTGAAAGATTTTTGAGTGTTAAATTNGCTCCCGCCATCCATATAGCGCTGAACCGTCCTGCAATTGCAGGATCGTCCAAAGCAGAAGGGTGAGATTCCTCAACGCTATGACCCAAAGCCTCCAATAGTTTCCCAGCATCACTTGTAAGACGTTGACAATCAGGGTGCAAAACTAAATCATCTCTCGGGGCTTCATTCCAAATTCCGATCTTTAAACGCCTTGGTTCAAAGCCGACTTGACTTAAATACGGTTGTCCATATCTAGGAGCCACTACGCCATCACCAATAGTAGGAATTGCAGTAGCGTCCAATATGCCAGCAGCATCTCTCATNGAGTGGCAAACAACATGTTGGATTGAAAGNCCCCATTCCTCCTGCATAGGGCCCATAGGTACGCGTCCCCGACTGGGCTTCAAACCGATTAAACCACACATTGCTGCTGGAATTCGGATACTTCCACCCCCGTCACTAGCGTTCGCTGCCGGTACCATTCCTGAGGCAACTGCCGCCGCCGCACCTCCGCTAGATCCGCCTGTCCCGAAATCAGTATTCCACGGATTACGACAGGGNCCATAAGATTCAGGTTCAGTCGTCCCAACTAAACCAAATTCAGGTGTATTCGATCTACCCACAACAATAAACCCNGCTTCTCGGTACCGTCTAGCTAAGTCAGATTCAATAGGGGAAATATAATTTGCATCTTTCAATGCTTTGTTCCCGAGATGCATTGGTTCATCAGCACTAGCAGTCCAAAGATCTTTCAAAATAAAGGGAACTCCTCTAAAAGCGCCATCAGGTATCTCTCCAGCAGCATCTTCAAGCGCCCTCTCAAAACGCTCAGTTACTACAGCGTTTAAGTCACCATNCATTTCTTCAATACGATTAATAGAGGACTGTACTGCTTCAGTTGGTGACAATTCACCTTTGCGGATGGCCTCAGCTAATCCAACGCTATCAAGACGACTTAATTGACTATCATTTAATTCCATAGAGGGACATTACCGCAAGCCTCCTGACAGTGCGATGTAGTCAGCNAATTTCTCTTATTCCCATTCTGAAAATGTGTCAATCATCAATTGAACATCAGGACCTAATGGATAAAGAATGGGGGAGGTACAACCAGCATCAATATATTCTTGCACTTTAGTTTTTGCTTCCTCTGGCGTTCCTGATGCAGTACAACGTTGAACAACATCATCTGGAACAAGTTTAGAAGCTGCTCTCACCTCTTCATTTGTGGCTGGCCAAGATAACACCTGATGAATTTCGTTAAGAAGTTCTTCGCTTACCCCGCTGGCAGCCATTATGTGTGGCTGNTGACCCAAATACTGAGTTAAGAGTAAGCGGGCAGCATCAAGAGCTGCTTGCCGGTCCTCGTCTACAGAACAAACGATAAGTTGCGGACGATCAATATCATCAATATCTTTTCCCACAGAATGAGCACCTTTCTCCAGTGCCTCCATCGCTCTTAAATTGTAGGCTGGCTCAACCATGTAGTTTAAGACNACTCCGTCCCCAATCTTTCCGGTTAATTCCATCATTTTCATACCAGTTGCGCCTATNTAAATCGGAACGTCTTTAGCTACTCTCTCCTGATGTATGTAATCTAGTTCAACACCATCCANTCGNACGTATTCGCCTTCGTAGGTGACAGGTCCATCACAACGAAGNAAAGCTCGAACAGACTCAACGACTTCTCGCATGACCATAAGTGGACGTTTGCGGTCAACCCCTACCTTTGAGGCTAGAGGATCCCACCATGCTCCAATGCCCAGAATGATCCTTCCAGGAGCTAAATCATCAAGAGTGGAGAAAGTAGAAGCAATTCGTGCGGGATTTCTTGTCCAACAATCAATTACACCACTTCCAATTTTAATNTCGTTTGTGTTGGAAGCAAACGCNGCCATAGGGACGCAGCATTCCCGAACTAGTCTTGAATCTGCTTGCCAAACTGAATCAAACCCTTTCTCTTCAGCTGATTTCGCAAAGCTGATAGCTTCGGTGATTGAATGAGCATCTTGCAAATATAGGCCTACAGGCTGTGTCATGATATCTCCTTTATTTTTTTGAAGAGTTTTTCTGCTGCTTCACCGGCTTTGGCTCGTATTTCTACAGAATCAATCTCAAGAAATGTCCCGTCCTTCATTATAGGCTTCCCATCGATTTCTATATCCAAAGGCCGGACACCACTAGTAAATGCTAGATGCCATGGATCCATCTCGTCGTAGGACCAAGTGATCTGGTCATCCTGACATTGAGGAAATAGAGAAGTATTCACACTCAACATATCCCAGATAGTTTCAGGTGATTCCTGGACTTGGAACTCGCGTAAACGAGCATAACCAATCCGGAACTCCTCCANCATNTTCGCGCCGATTCCGTCAGTTCCTAACCCGACCCGGTTTTTGAATCTNGTCGGAGCAGCATACCCAACTCCGTTATTCATATTTGATCTTGGGTTGTGGATAATGGTTCCTTGAAGCCCATGATTGTCGGGTAGAAGAACTCCGTGGACGAGAAGCCACTCATCTTTGGTGTGTTTTTGTAGTCGAGCCCAAGAGTCAGTATCTAAATCTCCCTCAGCCACATGAACGTGCACACCTACTCCCAGATCTGTTGCTAGTCCTGAAGCAGCTTCTAATGCCTCATCCGAACAGGTAAACGCTGCATGAATCCCCACCATGCCTGAACCACCTTCCTTCAGAAACCGTCTATTCTCTTCTAGACCAAGCTTTGCTTGATCAGTCATCGGCATCTGAGNAGTAAATTCATCAGAATTTCTATCAGAGATGCCNTAACAAGTATTGACTCNTACTCCCAGAGAAGCACAAGCATCATGGATGACAGTCAATGACCCCTCNATGGCATTCGGGGATTCGTGATGGTCGATAATACAAGTGGTACCACTTTCAAGCGCTTCAAGAGCACCTAGTTTGGCTGACCATTCAATGATTTCTAAATCTAAGGCTTTATCTANTTTCCACCATATTTTTTTAAGGATGTCTTTGAAATTTGTAGGAGTGGACTCTGGAGAGGGCATACCTCTAGCTAAAGAAGAGTAGAGATGATGATGGGCACAGACTAGGCCGTAGGTTTGATTTGCATTCAAGTCCATGCGTCTGTTCGTTCACGATTTGATTCGTCGGCCATTGGTAATTCATTTCTCCAAACACCGTCCAANGCGCTGANTGCTGCAGCAACAGCACCTGCGGTNGGTACAAGACCTATTTCGCCTACTCCCTTTATTCCGTATGGGGAGTTCGGTTGNGGTGACTCAACCAGGATAACCTCCACTTCAGGCATATCTTTNGGACGGATAATACTCAAACTTCGCAAGGTAAGNTTCTCTGGTTTACCAACCTCATCGCACGGGAACCCTTCAGATAATGCGTANCCAAGACCCATGTGAACCGCCCCTTCAATTTGTCCCTCACAGAGTATCGGATTAACGGCTCTCCCGACATCATGAGCGGCAACAACCTTTTCGATCTTGCCAGTTTCATTGTCCATAATTACGACTTGGGATGCATAGCCAAATGTTGAATGGATTATTGGATTCTCTAGGTTCTCGCTTAAAGAATTTGTCCAGTCGACTCTGTACTCTCCTTCGTAGTCAACACCGATTTTGCAACCGCCCTCTTTAGCTTTGTTGCAAGCATCNGCAACGGCACCTGCTCCCATTAGAGTTCCGCGACTACCTGTGGTCTGGCCGGCACCTAATTCACGCGATGTGTCCACTAAAACATCAATGATTTCCGCTGACACTCCGAGTTCCTCTGATGCTACTTGCAANGCTACTGTGTGTACTCCTTGACCCATTTCTGTCCAGCAATGACGAACTTCGACACGTCCTGATTCNGTGAACCGGATTACTGCTTTTGCTATCTCCTTAAATCCATTGCCCAAACCAGAATTCTTCAACCCTAGACCTAATCCGACNGCTTTACCTTGCTGTAATGCTTCCGTGTACGCNGGTTTAACTGCATCCAAACACTCNCNTGCCCCNAGACATCCATCATCCATTANTTGACCAGGTCCCCAAACCGANCCTGGAGTTACGACATTTCTTGAACGTATTTCCCAGCCGGAGATACCAACCTTTTCGGCTAACCGGTCCATGACCCCTTCCATCGCAAATTGAGCTTGGTTTGCNCCAAATCCTCGAAATGCTCCACAGACAGAATTATTGGTTCTTGCCGCAATTGCTTCGACCTCAATATTAGGGATCACGTAAGGCCCTGATGCGTGGCCTGCCGCCCGCTCNAGCACCTTCATCCCAACAGAGGCATATGGGCCAGAGTCACCAATCATGTTTACAGATAAAGCTTGAAGTTTTCCATCCTTATCGCAACCAATCTTGTATTCGAGGCGTATCGGGTGACGTTTTGTATGAATCAGAAAAGACTCTTCTCGGCTAAGTGTGGTCTTGACAGGCTTTTTTAGTAACCAAGCAGCCAAGGCAGTCTGAGCTTGATTAGACATATCCTCTTTGCCGCCGAAAGCACCGCCATTGGAAACCAGTTCAACAGTCAAATCATCAGAATCTAAATCTAAGACTCTGGCTATATCATTCCGGTCGTCCCAAATACCTTGCCCTCCGCTATATACATATAAATTCCCACTATCAGAGAAAGTAACTAGTGTTGACTCTGGTTCAAGGAAAGCATGATCCACTCGTTGGGTCTGGAATGTCTCGTTGACTATGTGNGCNCANTCCTCCCACANCTCATCAGGGCACCCTCTNTTGTAATGAGAGGTCGATAGTATNTTCCCATCTAATCCCCAAACAGCGCTGTCCTCGCTCTGGATNGCTTNAATAGGATTAGTNATTGGAGGTAAGATTTCGTAGTCGATCTGAATTAGTTCACAAGCAGAACGAGCAATTTCACGAGTGTCTGCNACTACCATAGCCAAGACATCCCCCAAGTAACTTGTCCGACCTCCTATTGGAATGAAGATTGGCCAGTCTTTGTGAATTAAACCAACGCGTAATTCACCGGGAACATCGTCTGCAGTAATTACTCTTTGAACCCCTTCAACTGCNTCAGCCTTAGTCGTATCAATTGATTTGATACCTGCACGAGCATGATCACTTAACTTAAAGGCGCCGTGGAGAAGCCCCTCAGGTTGAAGNTCNTCAATGAAAGGTCTNNGNCCTATTGCCAGATCTTCNGCTTCATATTTTATTATGCTGCTCCCGATTACGGTACCAACTACTTCTTTTGGTATCTCTCCTTTTGCTAATAATTCTATTGCATCGAGTATCTTGACGTATCCGGTGCATCTGCAAAGATGAGCGCCGAGATGGCGGGCAGCATATTCTCTCTCCAACTTTGCGCCTTTTTTATCAACGAGAACCTTGGTCCGAATCATGATCCCTGGCGTACAGAAGCCGCATTGGAGAGCGCCACAAGCAGCAAAGGCTTGCCCCATATTATCTACTTCTTCTGGGTCTAATCCTTCCAATGTTTGGATCTTAGAACCATCAGCCCGTTCGGCGGTTAGTTGACATGAAATTCTAGCCTTCCCATCCATAAGAACCGTGCAGCAGCCACATTGACCTGTAGGTGAGCAGCCATCTTTTGCCGATAGGATTCCCAATTCATCTCTCAAAGCTGCCAACAAATGAGGATGATCACCTGAAACAGTTACTTGTTTTCCGTTTAATTCAAAAGTACTCATAGTTCTTCCGGCAGTATCATTCCACTTTGACTCGTTATCCGTGAGTAAGTTTCTGGCCTTCTATATCGGTCAAAGTCAAAGAGTGTTTCTCGATAATTGTTACATAAACTCAAGTCAAGTTCTGCAACCACCACCTCGTCATCATTATGAGTCGTATTTGCAATAATCCGCCCTGTTGGAGCGATTATGCAAGTATCTGCCAAAGAGTTAACGCCCTCTTCATTGCCTCCCTTGGCAACTCCAACAACGTAACATCCATTTTGGTATGCCCCCGCTTGCATCACAAGTTGACTATGGAAAGATGCCAGTGGATCCTGTGATGGGTCAGGGGCGTAGTGAAGGGGTGTGTTATATCCGATCAAAATAACTTCTGCCCCTCCTAAAGCTAGGCAACGATATGTCTCAGGCCATCGTCGGTCATTGCAAATAGCCAT
>PAWI01000035.1 GCA_002713485.1 Acidimicrobiaceae bacterium | reverse complement strand
GACTTGGAGGGAGAATAAAAAGTGTTACAAGCACAACAGTGTTTGAAATTGATAATTTTAATGAAGCTACTTTTAATTCTAATCCATCAACAATTTCTGTTGTTCTTCCAGATGGAACTGTTGAAACAACTGCGGGCGTCGTTGGAATAGCGCTAGACCCACTTGCTACTGCTGAAAAGATATTAGCAGTGGGAGAAGGCAGTCCAATTACAGAGCCATTCAGATGGGCAAAAAGCCTTTTCTCAGAAAGGTCCTCAAACGTCATCGTTTACTTACAGTCTGGGCTTTCAGAAGAGTTGATAACACTAATTTCCTCTGAACAACCAACACCTATTGAACCAAAATGGAAAGTGGAGGAAGGCTCTGTTGTCGTTGTTCCTGGAATTCCAGCGAAGGCTTTTGATCTTGAAACCATTCAGGAAGATGTTCTTTTTGCTGCTAGCGCAGGGAAGAACCCTATAAGGGTAGACGCGCGAACTCGAGATATCTTGCCACAGCTGACCAATTCACAGGCTACTAATTTCGCTGACTCAGTAAACGATTTAACATCCGCTGGCTTAGTTGTTTCTGTAGGGTCACGCTCCCACAATTTTGAGCCGGAAGACATTCGACATTGGATGATTTTCAATTCAGTTGATGGAACTCCTGAGTACGGGTTCAACGAACTAAAAATTACTGAATCAATAAATACTGCTTTAGGAGGCATCGTTGCGGACAGTGCAGATGATCCTGAATTAGCAGTTGAAGACGGCGAACTTAAAATTTTGAATTTAAGCGCTAAGGCCTGTTGCGCAAGCGACTTTCCAGATTTAGTAATTGACGCAGTCACCAAAGGGCAAAGCATCGTGACGCTGCAGTTGATTGATGCCTCTGATGGAATTGATCAACTTCTTGCCGCATATGGAGTCACTGAATTAATTTCTACGGCAACTACTCATCATCCCTGTTGTGCTAGCAGAGTTGCTAATATCCAACGGTTTGCTGAACTTATGCAGGGAAAGATCATTAGGCCCGGTGAAGCAATTTCTTTGAATAACGCTGTTGGTGAAAGAACAGAAGTCAAGGGCTTCGTGGAGGCTGGAGTGATTGTTAACGGGGAACTGACTGAGGATGTGGGGGGTGGAATATCACAATTTGCAACTACTTTCTTCCAATCTTCGTTTTATGCTGGCTTGGATATCGAAGCTTATTTTCCGCACACAATCTGGTTTCAGAGATATACGGACTTCGCTGGTAGAAAAGGAATTGAATCTACCATTTCTTGGCCCTCTCCAGATGTCCGAGTAAGAAATACCACACCTTATCCAATACTTATCTGGCCGACTTGGACCCATACCTCAGTCACTGTGAGTCTCTACTCAACAAAGTATTTTGATGTGGAAGTAGCCGAACAAAAGTTCCGAATGTTTGAAGAATGTGAGATCATTGAAACTCTTCGACTTAGAAAGTCCCCTGACGCAACGGAGATTTTTGACGAGTTCACAGCCCGATACCAGCCTGAGAATGGAATTGACTGCGATGGCGAACCGACTTACCCTCGCCCCCCAGACCCCCCTATTGAAATAGCAGCAGAAGCCGGAGATAGCTCTGCAATAATTTCATGGGAGAACCCTGAACCGGAGGGTGATTTTGATATTACTGATTACTTCCCCATTGAAGAGTACATTGTGACAGCTGAACCAGATGGCCAAACATGTTCAGCGATTCCTCCAGCTTTATCGTGTACTGTAACTGACCTAGCTAATGACTCTCCTTACACCTTCACAGTTATCGCAATTAATTCCGAGGGAGAAAGTGAAAGTTCTGAGCCATCAGACCCAATAACACCAGTTGCAGCGCCTGAGCCTACACCCGAACCAATACCTGAGCCAACACCCGAACCAACACCCGAACCAACACCCGAACCAATACCCGAGCAAGAGGAATAAGTCACACGATGCGCAGGATTTCTTTGATACAGATAACCTTTAAAGTGTGAAGGACAACTACCTTTCAACTGACGTGGTCATCGTCGGGGCCGGACCTGCCGGAAGTGCAGCAGCTATAGATTTAGTTCGAAAGGGAATCAAGGTAATTCTTCTTGATAAAGCCGTTTTCCCTAGGGATAAATGCTGTGGAGATGGGTTGACAACGGATGCTCTGAGAATTCTTGACNAGTTGGGATTGTCTCCTGAATCAATANCAAATTGGAATGCCGTTACAGACGCTGTNATCTATTCNCCAAAAGGCCGGAAAGCTACTCTTCCATTGCCTTCNGGTAAAGGCCAGTTCGCCGCNATAGCACCGAGAGTTGAGCTTGATTATCAACTAGTGAATCTTGCTGTCGACGAAGGAGCAGAACTCTTAAGCCCTCTTGGCTTTTCTGNTCTTGAGCAGTTTGAAGATCACCTGAAGATTTTGACAACGAACGGGACGACTATCCTTGCTCGCTATTTAATCGCAGCCGATGGGATGTGGTCTAGCGTCAGAAAGGCCACAAACAGTGGAATTGAAAAATATCGAGGNGATTGGCATGCCTTTAGGCAATACTTTTCTAACACAGGACCAAATGCTCAACACCTGACTGTTTGGTTTGAACCGGATCTGCTTCCTGGATACGTTTGGCTTTTCCCTCTTCCAGGGCAACGTGCAAACGTAGGTTTTGGCATTTTGCGCGATCATAATCACAGAGTCAAAGACATGGGACGTTTATGGAAAGACATCTTAGCAAGACCACATGTAAGGGAAGTCTTGGGAAAACAGGCTACTCCAGAAGGGACTCATAAAGCATGGCCGATCCCTACGCGGATGCCCGAATTCAAATTGTCAGATAAACGAGTACTATTCACTGGCGATGCGATAGGTGTAGCAGACCCCATGACCGGTGAGGGCATAGCCCAGGCATTACGATCTGGTAGATTAGCTGCTTCAGCCCTTATCAAGTCAGGGCCTTTAGGATATATTGAAGCAGCAAAGTGCTATGAACTTTCACTTGGCGAGACCTTATCGCGAGATCACCGTTTCGCAGGACAACTACAATCTTTGTTAACTTCTATTTCCACCACGGAAATTGCAATTAGGGCCGCTGATATCAATAATTGGACTAGAAAAAATTTCGCTCGGTGGCTTTTCGAAGACTACCCGAGAGCTTTATTACTTACCCCAGACAGGTGGAAGGTTGGTGCGATCAGTAGCGATGGAGCTTATCGTCCAGATAATCTTAAGAGATCTATAAAGGGCACAAAGCAAATTCTCTCAAAGGGGGCCAAATGAGCGAACCAATTAATATTTCGCTGCCTTCTGCCGTTGATGACTTTGATCTTGCAGTTGATACTGGTTGGGAATTTCTCCGATCCTCTGAACAATTGAATCGCTTATTCTATACTGCTTCCGCTGCTGGTGACTTCAGTATCATTTGGCACATGCTTAATCTTGCCCGCCGTATACAAAGCCCCGAACGAAGAGGTTCCGTTCTTGAATTAGCTTTGCTATTGGGTGCTGAGTCGGTGTTGGTGAACCAAGGTATAAAGAAACTGTTCAGACGGAATAGGCCAGACATTGGTTCTCAAACCCATCCACACAAACTTCGAAAACCTCAGACATCGAGTTTTCCGAGTGGGCACGCAAGTTCGGCTGTACTCGCTGCTTCGGTTCTATCGGAAGGGAGCAAAGCAGCGCCTCTATATAAAATACTGGCAGCTTTGGTAGCAACCTCTAGAATTCATGTACGAGCCCACCATGCATCAGATGTAATAGCGGGGGCAGCAGTTGGATTTCTTTTCACGAAAATTATTCGATCTGTAAAATGAAAGGGAAAGTTAGATTGCTGACGTAGCGGGTTCTTCAATAGGCTCAAGTCGCATCAGCACTAATCTGATATCAAGCAAAAGGTCACTAACTTCGGTAGAAGAAATGATTTCTCGACTTTGGACTCGCTCTAGTTGATCGTCTATTAAACCTAGAGCTTGGCTAATGCTGTCAGACATTTCCATTTGGACTCCGTTCATTTGTGCTTACTAGTTCAATTTTTTCTCATCAAAGAAGACTTTTGCAAACCATTCTCAAAAAAGAATTCACCTGGGTGCCAAATCCTCAATAGCTTTATAGGGGTCTATACCTCCAAAGGGCATAACCATCAGAGCCGCAGTTGTAACTCCATTATTGAGGTACCGGTCAATGTGTTCACGGCACTGTTCAGGGCTTCCATGGACAACCAATTCGTCAACAACGCTATCAGGCATAGAATCAAGTGATCCTGAGCGGTCACCACTGTCCCAGCGTTCCCAATGTTCTCCTAGAACATCTGATCTTCCCAACCATTCATGAAATTTACGATAGACAGGAACATTGAGGTACGAGGCAATTGCTCGTTTCGCTTGAGCCCTTACTGTCTCAGAATCTTCGTTTGGGCAAACAAATATTCTGGCGACGATCTCTTTATTCGGTCCCTGGTCATGGACTATTTTTGAAACTGTCCTCACGTCGTCTGCTGATAACCAGTTAATGATCGCCCCGTCGCCCTCCTTACCTGCTAGACGAAGCATCCCTTCTCTCAGTGCTGCAATTAATATTGGTACTCTTTCAGGAGGTGGAGGCATACCCAATCGGAAACCTTTTACTTGCATCGTTTCAAAATCTGCATCTACCTTTTCTCCGGATAAGGCAAGTTTTAGGAAGCGAACGGTATCGCGGGTTTTTTTATACGGGTCCTCAAAAGGGATACCATTCCATGACTCGACTATTACATTTGATGATGACCCTATACCTAGAACGAAGCGGTTTGGAGCGATAGAAGCAATGGTCGCTACAGACTGCGCAAGTAGCGCAGGTCCTCTGGTATATGCGGGCACGATTGCTGTCCCTAGTCTTAACTCAGGAGCATGAACAGCTCCCAATACAAGTGGCATAAATGCATCAGGGCCATTGGCCTCAGATGACCAAGCCTCCTTGTAACCCAAATCAACTAGTTTTCTGAATCCTTCTTGTTGTTTATCAAGTGCGGCTGGTAACGGCACTGTCATGGCATAATTACCCATTGAATTGCCTATCCATACGTATAGAAACCCTTACCAGTTTTCCTGCCTAAGTGCCCGGCCGTGACCATTCGTTTCAGTATCGGAGGGGGTGCGTAGGTAGGTTCTTTAAACTCATCATAGAGTACTTCTGCAACTAGCTGAAGAGTATCCAAACCTATCAGATCTGATAGTTCAAGTGGGCCTTGCGGGTGTGCGCATCCAAATTTCATGCCGGCGTCAATATCCTCTTTTGACGCTTGGCCTCTATCAAACATGTGCATAGCCTGTAAGAGATAAGGAACCAGTAATCTGTTCACAACAAATCCTGCACGATCAATAGTTCTTATGGGGTGTTTCCCCATTACCTCTCGAGTGAATGTTTCTACTTGATCTAATGTCTCTTCTGAAGTCACNTCCGAGGAGATCAACTCAACTAACGGTTGGATAGTTGCNGGATTGAAAAAATGCATACCTANTACTTGTGGCCCACGTTCNGTTGAGTCNGCTATNTCTCCAATTGATATTGATGATGTGTTNGATGCGAGAATGCCATCCTTTTGCACTATTTCGTCAAGAGTCTTGAAAACCGNGGCTTTTACTGAAGGGGATTCCACTACTGCTTCAATTACTAAATCGCGGTCAGCTAAATCGTCAAAGCTTGTGGTGAAAGAAATTCTGTCAAGGAGTCCTGCTCTATCCTCTTCGGTTAGTTTTCCTCTAGATACAGCCTTTTCAGTNCTAGNTTCTAATTTATTTTGGGCCTGTTCGGCTAACGAGGCGTCTATCTCNACGACAATGGTGTTGCAACCTGACTTTGCTGCAACTTCCGCTATTCCGGATCCCATTGTTCCCCCACCAATTACAGCTACTTTCTCTATGGTCATGTTTATCTCCTTANCCCTGAGGAAGGTTACTAGTATCTTGAGACTTATGGCAAAGAACAGGTGAAGAGACTGGGCTAGGTTTGTCACACCCTTNTTGGATAATNAGATTATGGAAAAACAACTAGTCCTTATAGAAGAAGAAAAAACACCTTGGCAGGTAACCAANGAAGAGAAAGAAGCAGCCAGGCGAGGTCTCGCTGCATCTAGAAAAGCTCTGCAGGAAGGTCGCCAGCGCCTNGCTAACCTNTTAAACGCAGCTTAATNATNNCAGCTAGCGGATGAGCATTTAGGGACTGAGCTCTTCTCTTAACGCTTTCAACATAGAGCCCCACTCTTGAGTCGACCTGATAGAGCTCATTTCCAGAAGATACCTTTCATATTCCCCTTCAACTTTTAGATTTCCTTGAATGAATGACACCGTTACCGCTTTATTTCTTTCGAGGATAGAAATCAATTCGCCAAAAGTCGTAGAGATTAGACAATCTGGTGATGAATGTTTCCCAATCTTAGCCTCTGTGACCTTTCCCTCCTCAAAGATGACGTAGTAACGTACCTTCCCTTCCGGTGCACCTGAAATTTCATATTGTAAGGTAATAGAAAATTTCTTTGATGGGAGAATAGAGCTAAACTCTGCGATGCTATTTACCCACTCTTCGGTGAGACCCGCAGTCATGCTAGACCCTCAAATAGGTCTGTCTCATTTCCTATAGGACCGACTCTGCTGAAGGCAAGAATGTAATCGTCCCAAGGATAAGCTTCTGCAGACTTGTCAGATGGAAGTCCAAACCAAAACGGTGATTCAGGATCAACCTGTGTGGCATGTGCGAGAAGCGCGTCAGTTCTTCTTTGAGAAAAGTCTGAAACATCTATTTTGGTCGTTATTCGGTGATCCTGTGACGGGCGATCAAACCACGCTTCGTTGAATGGCGACTCAATCTCAAGTTTAAGGAACATATTGTGGAGTGCCTCAATACGTGCTCTACTCCAAGTTGTGTAGTACAACTTAAGCGGAGTCCATGGGTCTCCGCTCTCGGAGTATTTAGAAGAGTCTCCAGCTGCTTCCCATGCAGGCAGGCTAATATCAAAAACTCTCAGATGGTCGGGGTGTTGATATCCTTGCTGGTCATCCGGATAGGTGACGATAACGTGAGGTCGTTCTTCCCTAATAATTCGTACTAGTCTTTCTACAGCTTCTTCTAAAGGCGCATTTGCGAAACAATCGGGGTTTTCGTTTGCATCTGTATCCGGCATTCCTGAATCACGATATCCAAGGTAATGCACATGCTTATAACCTATAATTTCTGCAGCTCTTGCCAATTCATCGCGACGAACTTTCGCCAAATTTTCCTTTACCTCTGGGAGGTCCATTGCGGGGTTTAGAATATCTCCTTCCTCTCCGCCTGTGCAGCACACTAAGGAAGCGATAACTCCGGCATCAGAGTACATTGCGACCGATCCAGCTCCTTTTGATGACTCATCATCCGGATGAGCGTGTATTGTCATCATTCGAAATTCATTCGGCACAGCAACAACCTACACTTCTTTTGCATTGATAATCCACCTGTAGAAATGCAACATCGCTATTTGAGCAGTAGTGTCGGCTGAAGATTTATAGGAAAAGAGATTAATATGGCTGGAAGACTTGAGGGGAAAGTAGCGATCGTAACTGGCGGTGCGAGCGGCATTGGAGAAGGAACTGTCCGACGTTTTGTTGAGGAAGGAGCAAAGTGTATTATCGCTGATATCCAGACAGAGTTGGCAAAATCTCTCGCAGATGATCTCGGTGGCGATGCTGTTCCGTTTTCTCTTGACGTTGCTGATGAAGATCAAGTAAATGCCTGCGTTGACTTTGCTGTTAAAGAATTCGGGAGTCTAGATGTTATGTTCAATAATGCCGGTATCTTGGGTTCAGTTGGTCCGATCGCAGAGATTGAGCGCGATGGATGGTTACGAACTATTGATGTGCTACTTAGTAGCGTTTTCTATGGGATTAAGCATGCTGCACGCGTTATGCAAGATCAAGGTTACGGGTCCATCATCAATACTGCTTCGACTGCAGGTGTACGTGCAGGTTTAGGGCCGCATGTTTATACAGCTGCGAAACACGCTGTAGTCGGCTTGTCACAGTCCGTAGCAACCGAATTGGGACCTTATGGTATAAGAGTTAACGTTATAGCCCCTGGCGGTACAGTATCTGGATTGACCGCTCGCCTAGTTACAGGCGATCATCAGAATTTAGGGAAGGCATCAAAACTTATAGGAGCCAAGAATCCACTCAGGCGTGCAGGAACACCTGAGGACATAGCAAATGCTGTTCTTTACCTGGCGTCAGATGAGGCTAGTTTCACAAATGGGGCTGTTCTTGTCGTTGATGCCGCTGGAGAAAGCATTGCAGATAGAAACGGAAGATTCGTTGATATGGGTTCACAAACCGTACAGGAAGCTAACCGCAGTGGTGTCTAGCGTATCCAATCTGCNGGNACCGGAACAGTTTGGATTGCTTTCGAAAGTTCTTCAGNAAATTTNCATGGATTNCCATCTGGNCCTACGCATCCTACTCGAGTCTTTTGTGTCGCAATGANTGATCCATCTTTTGAGGCGCGTTGAANCCATACAGCAGANGCTCGTTTTATNTNGGAGATCCCACTCTCTATCAGGAGCTGATCTGAGAGATAACTCGGAGCTNTAAACTTGGTTTCTATTTNAGCNACCACGATAGAAAATCCCTGTGAGAGCANAACATCTATACTCTGTCCCANTCCATCCATTGCAGCAACTCTAGCCTCTTCAAAATAGTGAAGATAAACCGAATGGTTGACATGCCCATATGGATCTATTTCATTGAAACGGACCTTAATTAANGTTTGATGCACTTCAGTCGTTNAGAACAAAGGTAATTTTGAGAGTTACTTCAAATTCAACAATTGACCCGTTCTCTACACTAACTTTTTGGTCTTGAACCCATGCTCCATTTACGTTGTCAAGAGTTCGCGCTGCTCTTTCAATTCCTTTTTTGATGGCGTCATCAAAACTAATGGAGGACGTTGAGATTACCTCGGTGATTCTTGCGATAGTCATTTTGACCCCCGTTTCGGATTGTTAGTAGTTAGTTAAGTTTAGCCGTCGGTCGCTGTTTCAAAACTAGGAACTTCAACACCGGGTAGATAAAAAGTAAACATTTCTGTGATTGTCTTTATGATCAAAGCNGGATTAATNTGCCCTTTCGCTTGNTCTATGGTGATCACGTTGCTATTCATATGNATTTTATCAATCCCACCCAAGTNAAATAGTGTTTTAGCTAGNACATCAGGTGGTCNTGANCCNAGAATTTCTTCNTCNTGAGAATATCGCTCATGATCCATTCCCGTGATGCTCCTATTGATTTCAAAGCGAAGAACCCCTGGCTTTGTTACTGATTTTTGAATAACTGTTACTGGTTGTCCCATGTTGCGATGGTAGCTGTTCGTTTAAGAGTTTGCCGAGATGTGAAGCATGATCTTTGATTAAGTGACAATGCCTCAGAATAAAGATTCTTGATTAGGATCTTTTAACGGTGCAGGAGCTTGCGGATATGACGTATCTTTCATGAAAGCCCAAGAAACTCGATGAAGCGGTGTGGGTCCATAACTTTTCAGTGCTGATTTATGCTTTGGACATGGGTAGCCTTTGTTTGATTTGAATTCATATTCAGGAAAAGAATCGTGATGTTCCTTCATCATTCTGTCTCTTGTGACTTTTGCAAGTATTGATGCAGNAGCTATTGACAAGCACTTCGTATCNCCTTTNATGANCATTGTTGTATTGTCCCTTCCGATAATGNCTTCAACGAAATTCCATTTACCATCAATTAATGCATGGGCTGGTTTNACNTNNAGTGNTTCAATAGCTCTCNGTGCTGCTAACTTTTGCGCATNGGACATCCCATATTTATCACATTCGTTATTNGTAGCGTGACCAACGCTCCAATCAATGCACCAGTTTCCTATNGCTTCAAACAGTGATTCTCTTTCTATACCATTAAGAAGTTTTGAATCTCTGATTCTGTAAAGTCGTTTATCCTTTGGGATAATAGCTGCAGCGATGGTGAGAGGCCCTGCCCATGCTCCCCTACCTACCTCATCAATCCCTACAACAAATTCCTTGCCTTCCTTCCATAGTGCATTTTCAAAGTTCCTTGTAGGTGCATTTCGTTTATTCNCTTTTCGGAGATGCATGGACACACACANAGGCTACCTGACCNGCTAACGACANATGATACTTTTATTGAAACGTTCCACCGTCAGGTGATTCAGGNTCAANGGATTTACTGAAGGTAGCCTGCTCTCTTTGNATAGTAACTGCTGTTTCGGGCGGTGTTTGTTTTGCGAGAAGTGCTTCTCCTATCAAATCTGCGCTTTCCCAGTCCTTATCGATACTGNCAGCAGAAATAGTTAANCNATCTANTGNTTTCNCTTCCCANAGAAGAGCCGGCGATGTTCCATGCCATCGNATTGCNTACCCCANATTTCCTCCTTGTATGGGNGCATTCTTTACCTCAATACTTTTACCAATCCAATCAGGNCTNAATAAGGGTGCTATGTCAATAACNCTTTGNCCNTCAGGCGACACATTCTTTANNAGGAAGCAAGCTCGGATTGCGAGAAGAAATAATGCTGAGGCAATAGGGTCTTGTGACCGAGAGTCCTTAGGNAAGGAACCTGTTGTGTCTGCTTNTGAAAGAATGTGGTCAAATGTTTTTAGTTCATTGTTGCTATTGAGATGTGCCCTTAAAGCCTCCGAAGCTGCTGANAATGAANTCATAAGTTCACTAAATGGGGAAGATACCCGGTTAGTACCTGACCGCTTAAGAATTTCATTGAACTCACNTTGGATGTCTGACGCNAGTGAGTCGTTTCCAATAAATATTAATAACGAAACAGCAGCNTTTANAGAAGCTAATTCTAGGCTGATATCGCGNTTTNTTAGTCNTCTTCTANTCGGTAAGGAACTAAGAAGCATACTTATTGATTCTTCAAGCCATGGANTGATTTCTTCTAGGCTCTCTTCTTCGGAGCATANCTCTATGTATTCCTCCCATAAACANAGCGCATACAGAACATGACGGTTGACCTTATTCATNAACAANCTATCNGGCNCATTTTCCATATACTTATANAGTAGTTTTTTTGCTGAGTTTGCATGNCCCCATGACATTAGCNCTAATACTGCTAGGTGAATNGACGACTTTGTTGANTCTGAGTCCCAGAATTCGGAAGACATATTTTGATCAGATCCAAGAAGTAAATGTTTTNTCGCAGCATTGACTGNCGTCATNAACTTTTCGTTATCAGTTTGTATTTCCATCCCNTTATCGAAATGTTTCTTCCAGCCATTNGAGATCTCGTTGAANGATGGAATCTCNTNTANNNTAGGAAAGCTANTCAGATCTTCATTACTAATTANAATCTCNAGCTTTGTCGCATGAGGNAGCGGGAAGATCAGCGCAGCATCAACACCGGATTTGCTTNNAGTCTCTTCGTCGTCTCCANAACCACTAAATTGTGAATTCTGAATCTCGTTAGTTAGNTTTTCNTATCCGGACGCTGCCACTAGTGNNCCGATCGGTTTACTAAGTCTAATTACTGGNTCCCCCTCACTCTTCACCATTGTTTCAACCACTTCCATGGAACCAAAATCTATAAGCAATATGCTTATNGCTACCGGTACTGGTGTCTCATTATTGAACTCAAGCTTCGTGATACTTCTTCCATTCCATGGAACTACGTCCACATGTTGTGTGATATCCCCTCCGGGAACTTTCATACGAGTAATTGGGGTTATGTCATTGCTATCGGTGCTTTGCCTGATGGAAGTTCTTTGTTCTGAGAAGTGCCATTGATCATCTGCGCCGACTCCCCATCGTAATTCTCTTGACCGTAAACCCAACCAAGTTAAGTTACCTGAAGAGCTAAGACTGACTATTGCTTGATTTCCTAATATTCCAAGTTCTGGCATTATGTTGTGACTCTACACATCTTTTGGGGTTAGCTACGGCACTAACGTTCTGATCTCTGTTCTCTCATAAGCAGGATATCGTAGGCATCAGTGACACTCGTTTTTCCTTGTAAAACTGCAGTAACTTGGTCACTTATCGGAGTTTCGACTTTATGTGCTGCAGCCAGTGCAGTAACTACAGGAGCTGTTACGACGCCTTCAGCAACATTGCTCATTTCCTTGAGGACATCAACCATTTCTCGCCCCTTACCGAGCTGCTCTCCGACATAACGATTCCTACTTTGAGGCGAAAAGCAGGTGGCGACTAAGTCTCCTAAACCAGCGAGACCAGAGAATGTTTCAGGGGACCCACCCATTACGCTCCCTAACCTGGCCAGTTCTGCTAATCCACGAGTTACTACTGCTGCTCTTGTATTATCGCCAGTACCCAATCCTGTGGTCATTCCGACCGCTAAGGCAAGGACATTCTTAAATGCCCCGCCTAGCTCGCAACCGATGACGTCCTCACTTGTATATATTCGAAAAGTTTCGGTTGAAAAGACTTCAAATGCTTGTGCCCGTAGTGACTCGTCTTCAGTAGCTACCACAGCTGCTGTTGCATCTCCTGCGAGGACCTCCGCTGCCAGATTAGGTCCTGTTAATACTCCAGTTGGCCTACCCGGTGACTCGATCCCTATTATTTGAGTCATTGTTAGATTGGTGCCTTGCTCAAGCCCCTTAGTGAGGCTAATGATCGGGATGTTAGGTTTTGATAGCGGTAACAGTTTGTGGAGAACATCTCGATAGCTCTGAGATGGAATAGCCATTAGGACGATATCAGCCTCAAACACAGCCTCTTTGAGGTCTGTAGATGCCTTCAGGCCGGGATGCAATTTACTTTTCCGTAAATATTTTGGATTCCTGCTTCTTTGCGAAATTGATTTAGCGACTGCTGAATCACGGCACCATAGTATCGTTGGAAAGTTGTGGGATACGAGATGCGCGACTGTCGTTCCCCATGAACCACCACCAACAACTGCTACTTGAAATGTCACGCTTGCATCGTAGCGCTAGAATCTGTAGGAAATTGGTTAAACATTTCAACAGCCAAAGTATTTTATGAATAAGAGAGCCATATTAATCCCCATCAAAGATTTTGATTCAGCGAAACTTCGGCTATCCGAAGTGCTGGATGCTGCTGGACGAGCGAAGCTAGCCAAAGAATTAGCAAGAGGCGTCATTGAAGCATGTTCTGGAGTTCCTGTGTGGATTGTATGCGAAAATGACGAAGTCGAGTCATGGGGTCGTGGGTTAGGGGCAGAAATTCTGCGAAACCCCGAAGAGGGCCTTAATGAGGCAGTTGAATTTGGATTCAACTGTTTAAGAGAACAGGGGGTTGAGCGTGTTTTAGTTACCCACGGAGACTTAATTCATCCTCGAGGTCTTTCGTCTTTATTTGATATGGAGGAGATCGTTATTGTGCCCGACACAGAACTCGATGGGACGAACATTCTCGTGCTACCTACCGCAATAAATTTTGAATTCAGCTATGGCACAAACTCATATAAGCGGCATTTAAAATCTGCGACTGAGTCTGGAAAACCGACACTAGTAGTTGCTGATTCTAAATTTGCTTTTGACATTGATGACCCTGATGATCTTGCCCTTTTAGTTTAGGTATCTCTTTATCGGTCTAAACTAAGTAAGTGGCTTCAAAAAATCTGAAAACCCCAAAAAGAGCTCTGGCAATAGGAGCTCACCCTGATGATATTGAATTCGGTGCCGGTGCAACTCTTGCAAAGTGGGCAGACCATGGATGTGAAGTCAGTTTGCTGGTT
Organism: Acidimicrobiaceae bacterium; assembly: GCA_002713485.1. Taxonomy (GTDB): domain Bacteria; phylum Actinomycetota; class Acidimicrobiia; order Acidimicrobiales; family UBA8592; genus UBA8592. Next base: position 594 of record PAWI01000035.1, on the reverse strand, counting down.
TGCACAGATGGCTCGAAAGGAACTTGGGACCCATCAACTGATACAAGTGATTTGATAGCAACACGTAAATCGGAACAAAAACTGTCTTCTTCGGAGCTGGGAGCTAGCGGTAGAACTCTCTTTCTAGGAGAAATTGATGGCGAACTTGAACAAAGCGCAAATTTGCGAAAGAGAGTCACACTGATTATCCGGAACTTAAAGCCTGACGTTGTTCTGACTCATGACCCATGGAAAAGCTACCGGCTGCATCCCGATCATAGAAATGTGGGTTATTTGGTTGTAGATGCAATAGTTGCTGCTCGAGATCCACTTTTTTTTCCCGAGCAGAATACCCCTGCCCATAGGCCAGATGAGTTGTTATTGTTCGAAGCAGAAGTGGAAGATCACTTTGAGCAGTGCGAGAGTTACGCGGAAAAAAAAATTCGTGCGCTTCTTCATCATCGCAGTCAGTTTGAATCAACTATGGGTATAAGTGCATCAGATAATCCCATGGAAACTGATTCTTTCAAGAAACGTATATTGTTAGGACTGGACCGCACTGACGTAGACAACGGGCTTCCTGTCGCCGAAGGTTTCAAAAGAATTTCTGACCTT
>PAWI01000034.1 GCA_002713485.1 Acidimicrobiaceae bacterium | reverse complement strand
CCTTCTGGGTCTTTCGACGTTCCAGATTCATCGCCCAAACAACTCAACTGTGAATCAACTGAATTGTCCAATCCTAAACGATTCTTGTTTCTTGCCCGTTCAGCCGCCTTCGCTTCACTTTCTATTTGTTGTTCGGTGAGCTCACGGAAGTTTGTGGTTGTGATCACAACTGTGGGGATTCCTGCTGTTTCAAGTTGTACTGCGTCATGGACACTCCATGAGGTGCAGCTTCCTCAATCAGCTGATCCTGTCAAGACAACTTGAACTTCCTTTGAAAGGGTATTCAGCACCTCGGTAGGCGCTGCAAGGGCAGCGTTTTTTGTCTCTGTTAAACCTATTTTTAAACCGACTCGATCCGAGAGTCGATCAGCGAGGCGATCCAGAAGAACTCCCGCATTGGGTTTCGTATTATCAAGGATTCCTAGCGATAATCCAGTTAGAAGAGGTAGAGGGGGAGAGAGCGACCTTTCTGGCTCTCCTGTATTCCCATTTGGTGTGTAAATTTCCATTGAACCTCCTTTAGGGTGCTACTGGAACGGTGACGCTTTTGGTCATGCCCCAGCTAGGTATGACACAGCTATGCTTACCGGCACCGCCAGTAACGAAGATCTTGATATTCTCTGGTTTTTCTGTCATCGGCATAGTATCGGAGTCTTTGAGCGCATGTTGCCATGGCGCCCATGCTCGTAGTTCAAAAGCTTTTCGAGCTTCGCCTACGTTAACTGTGGCTTTGTTAAATACATAGGACGCGATATCGGACCTGCTCCAACCATTAGAAGCGCAGGTCGCAGCGTGCTCAGGGCAAAGGGCGATGAAGTATTCACCTTGGCTTATTGGCGCATTATTTTGGCCCCATGAAGTCATTGCTGACGCAACTTTATCAAGGATGCGTGAGGGTTCTGAGGATTCCATATCGTGAACGTTGTGTGGGGCCTCACCACAATGGATTGTGACAGCGGATTCAGCATCAATGCCCTCACTTCTCGCATATCCACCCCATGGGGAAAAGTCAAGGTTTTCAGCGACGCAATACGAGTACTTTGCTGGACTTCCTTGAGTAGAAGCATCTCCAATCCCCGGTGAAGCTCCTGCTACATGATGAAGAATTAGTCGTACCGCTCGACCCGTTGCGGCATTAGCGACGTTTCCGGGTCCGAAAGCCCCTAGACCACTGTTGTAATCACCGTCCTTTGCGGCTTTACCGTGCACAATCAGTAACGGTGCAACACAATGAGTAGTAGCGTTCACACCCCGAAGGTTTACCTCTGGCGAATTGAGTGCACGTAAAGCTGAAACTAGAACGGGTAAATGTTCCGGTTTGCAGCCAGCCATGACGGCGTTTATTGCGATTATTCTCCTAGTTGCAATCCCAGACCTTGGCGGCAAAGTGGCAATTATCTCATCTGGATCAAGGCCTTCCGAAATACTTAGCATTTCCTCCACGCGGTTGCGAGTAGGAGCGATTATTGGAAGTCCATCTCCCCATCCTCTCTGGTGAAATAGTTCATGAAGTTCATTTTCGGTACCGTCAGGTATCTCAAGCATTTCAGGTGTATCTAAAGACATTAGGTACTAGTCTGATATATTTAGACATAAATAGCAACCCGAAATGAGGAAAATGGCTGCACGTATCGGAATCTCTAAAACTAACGTCATAGATACTGCATTTGGCATACTTGAAGAAACGCAGAGTATCCAATTAGTCTCCATGACGGCTGTTGCAGCGCGCCTAGGAATAAGAGTGCAATCACTGTACGCCCATATTGACGGATCAACAGGCCTAAAGAGAGAACTCGCTCTACGAAGTCTTGAAAAACTTGCACAAGATCTAAATCAAGCTGCCATAGGTATCGCAGGTATCGGAGCGGTCCGAGCGGTTCTTAAAGCACAATTTAATTTCGCACTCACGCATCCAGCAGCCTTTCAAGCATCAATTTATCCACCCGGAAATGACGACCTCATTATCAAGGCAATTGAAGAAGTTAATTACCCCATGCACAAGATACTCAAAGAAGCAGGTATTGATGACGCTACTATTACCCACTGGAGTCGACTCGTTCTCTCAACCATCTACGGATATTCGACACTGAATCAGAACAAGCAACTTACACTTCCCGTGTCAACCAAAGAAAGTATCGACTACATAATCAATGTTCTCGTAACCGACATAGATGACAAGATTTCAACAGATAAATAATTTTTTAGCTGAAAAACTAAATGATAGAATACAAGAAACTAAAGGAATGTATGAACACACAAGCTCAACCCCTACCTATCGGGAAGAAAGCTCCAGCTTTCCAATCCGTTACCTTCTCTGGAGATAAAATTAAACTTTCAGATTTTCTCGGACAATATACAGCAGTCTACTTTTACCCAAAAGACAATACGCCAGGCTGCACAAATCAAGCTTGCAACCTACAGGACAATCTAAGAGAACTTAAAAAACATGATATTCAAGTCATAGGAATATCACCTGATGGAAATACAAGTCACGAAAAGTTCGCAACAAAATACGACCTATCGTTTCCTCTAATCGCCGATACTGATCACAAAATTATTGAAAAGTACGGAGTCTGGGGAGAGAAGAAAAATTATGGGAAAACCTATATGGGATTGCACCGCACGACATTTCTTATCGACCCTAAAGGCAAGATCGTGCATGTCTTCACAAAACCAAAAACAAAAGAGCACGCTGAAGAAATCCTAAGCAAAGTCAACGAATTGCGCTAGGGAGCTCCTTTAACATGTCCAACACGCTTGAATTCACTTTCACAGATGAACAAAATCAGTTACGAGAACGTGCTCGAGAAGTTGCAGTCAAAGGAGTCCAAAAGCACGGAAGGTTTAACGATAGTTGGATCAACGGATTCTCAAAAGAGTTTGCACAAACAATGGCAGAAAACGGTTGGATTGGAATGGGGTGGCCAAAAGAACACGGTGGGCAAGAACGACCTCCAATAGAACGTGTCATTATCGCCGAAGAAATGATTGCAGCTGGGGCTCCAATAGCTGCAATGTGGTTCGCAGATAGGCAAATGGGACCAACAGTCATCAGCTACGGCACAGATGACCAGAAAGCCGAATATCTACCTCAGATGCTTACCGGAGAAACAACATGGTGCATTGGTATGAGTGAACCAGATAGTGGATCTGATCTAGCATCACTATCAACATCAGCTGAACGGGAAAATAATACATTTCGAATAAACGGCCAAAAGATTTGGACTAGTTTCGGAGACGTCGCAGATTACTGTTACCTGATTTGCAGAACAAATGCTGACGGCCCTCCTCATCGAGGCATCTCAGAAATTATCGTTCCCATGAACCTCCCAGGAATAGAGGTTAGGCCCATCACAGACATGACTTTGAACAGGCACTTTTGTGAGGTCTACTTCAATAACGTAGAGGTCCCAATAGAAAATCTTGTTGGTCAAGAGGGCGCAGCTTTCAAACAAACGATGAAACAACTCGAACATGAACGGGGCGGTATAGACAGGCTTGTATCCAATAAAGCCCTTTACGATGAAGCAAAAAAGTGTGCAAACCTTTCAGACCCGTTAAATCGCCAAGAGATCAGTGCCCTTGAAACCGGATATCACATTGGTAGGCTTCTGGTGTATCGCGAAACGCTCCAACAAGCACCATCCGGTTTCAGCGCAGCCACAAAATGCTTTTGTACCGAACATGAATGGAAAGTCGCCCAATTCGTGAACCGGATACTCGGGCCTAAAGCCCTTCTCGATAATCAGATTACTAAGGGCCTAACCTACGCCCCTGCCTACACAATCATGGGAGGGACATCAAATGTCATGCGTAATATCCTTGGAGAACGCGTGCTTGGACTTGACAGGGAGCCAAGAGGATAAAAATAATATTAAAAGCACAGCAAGGGGAGAGCTATGTACGAACAGCTATTTCAACCAATACATGTTGGCCCTATCACCATCCCAAATAGAATAGTTCGCTCAGCTCACTCGACCGCACTCCCACTAAAGCGCCTTATCGCATACCATGAAGCGCGGGCTGTTGGAGGAGTAGGAATGAGTACTCTTGAGGCAACAGGAGTGCACCTTTCGTCACCAGCAATGAGAAGCATTATTCCTTTGCATGACGACTCAGTAATCAATTTCTACAAAGAACTAAGTTCTGCCCTGAAGCCTCATGGTATGAAAATGCTCCAGCAAATTTACCACCCTGGCTCTGCCAGAGGGCCGGGGAAAGGAACCACACAGATTTCCTCCAGCGCTATCCCTAACCCACACGTTGGAGGAATCCCTGTAGAAATGACTATTTCTATGATTGAGGAGATGGTAGAAGCATTTGCGGCAGCGGCACGCCGATGCAGAGATGGAGGGCTTGATGGAATAGATATCCATGCCTCTAGCGGCTACCTGATCGAGCAATTTCTTTCACCGGCAAACAATATTCGAACAGATAATTATGGGGGATCTTTAGAGAACCGTATGAGATTCCTCATGCAGATCATAGAAGCAATCCGCGAAGAGGTAGGAAACGATATCTGTGTGGGAATAAGGTTACCTAATGAAGAATATATACCGGGTGGATTGACGGCTCAGGACAACGCTGAAATCGCAAAAATAGTCGAACCACACGTAGATTATATTTCTCTCCATATGGGATCATATTGGCGGTTTCACAAGTTGCTCTCCCCAATGGACGACCCTCTTGGTCACGAGATGCCTGCAAATGAGCCGATTACAAAACAACTTACAAAACCCACGATAGTTGTCGGGCGGATAATGACTTTAGATCACGCAGAGACAATTGTTAAAGATGGTCAAGCAGATATGGTTTCCATGGTGCGTGCCTTAATTGCTGACCCAGGACTTGTAAATAAGGCAAAGCAAGGCCAATCGGATTTAATCAGGCCATGTATCGGGTCAAACTTTGGTTGTGTCGGCCAAATTATGTCTACCGGAAAACTTGGATGTGTAGTCAATATAGCCGCAGCACAAGAAACAGAAATTACATTCGAACCAACTGGTAAACCAGCATCCGCAGAAAAGATACTAATCGTAGGAGGAGGGCCGGCCGGTCTTGAAGCCGCACGCACAGCTGCGATCCTCGGGCACGAAGTCCATCTGCACGAAGCTACGAAGCAACTAGGAGGTCAAGTAGCAATAGCAGCCAGCGCACCCCACAGAGCCGATATCGGGGCAATCACAAGATGGCTTGAAACTGAAATGGAACGCCTCGATGTAAATGTTACCTTAAACTCTCTAGTCGATCCCGACCTCGTAGATGAGATCAACCCAGACCGAATTGTATTAGCGACAGGATCGACGCCACGTGATGATGGTTTCCAACTAACTACTCCAATCTCTCCGCTTAAAGGATTTGATTTAAAACATGTGTACACAAGTTGGGATATTTTCGGATTTGGCGGCAAAGTGACTACACAAGGACCTGCAGTGGTATTCGATGACACTGGCACCTTTGAAGCAATCTCGGTCGCAGACGCTCTTCTTGAGCAGGGAATGCACGTGACGCTTGTAAGTAGGTACGAAAGTTTAGGGGCATCATTACCGTATCCCCCAGCGACAGTAGAGGCTGCTAAAGAAAGGCTTATGTCACAAAACTTTGACTTCATTGGCGGGCACTATGTGCAAGGCATAACAGAAGATGAAGTCATGATTGGAGTTCCATTCACAGAACGCAAGAGAAGACTAAATGCAAATACAGTAGCTCTCATCACTTATAACCATCCGAACAGAGATTTAGGTGATTATCTTACTGAACAATTACCTGAGATGGAAACAAGAATTCATACAGTGGGAGATGCATCAGGAACAAATGGAATCCAAGCGGCAATCCATCAGGCAGCTAACCTAATACGATCGCTATAGAAGCAAATGAGTGGGTTAGAGATCAATTTTAGTTTCGTCGACGAAAAATTCCATAAAGACCCAGCAAGTGTAATGGCATTATTAAGGAATAAATGCCCAGTACACCATACCGCTGAACCTGCTTCGCATTTTACGCTTTCTCTTGAAGCGGACATAACATCAGCATTGCGGGACGAGAAAACATGGTCATCAAAATACGGTCCAGGGTTAGCGTATTCAGAGCCTGGAATTGGTGTCTTAGTTTCAAGCGACCCTCCTGAACACACGCAGGAGAGGATCGCTATATCAAGAATATTCAAGGCGTCAGTTATAGAAAAGATGGAAGACGATATCGCCCTCCTTACTAATCAACTGATTGACAAGCTTGCAGACAAAAATAATGGAGACATAATCCGAGACCTTGCTGCCCCGATACCTCTTACCGTTATGTGTTGGCTACTGGGTACCCCGATAGAAGATATAGAACTCTTCAGAAGTTGGGTCCTTCCAATGGCAGAAGCTGTTTCATACGCAGACGGCAGAGAAGCATCCGCTGAAGTGAAAGCGGCATACCAGAGTTTTTTTGAATACTTCGGAGATCATATTCAAAAAAGAAAAGAGCTAATCGTTTCAAATGAAAATGTGCACGATGACTTGCTAACTAGACTTCTGACCGTAACACATAACGGAAGAACCCTTTCCAACAAAAAGGTATTGGGGTTTTGCCAATTCCTTCTTGTAGCAGGGTCCGAAACGACAACGCTCATGATCGGAAATGTCTTACATAGGCTCATGGAAAATCCCAAGCAATTTGAAATGCTGAAGGGCGACCATAGTCTTATTCCCAATGCAATCGAAGAGAGCCTACGATACGACGCCCCTGTACATGGTTTATTTAGAACAAATACGAAACAGGTCTTGTTACATGGAATAGATATCCCAGTTGATTCAAAAGTATGTATGATGTTCGGTTCGGCTAACAGGGATCCAGAAGTCTGGGACAATCCTGACAAATTTGACATTAGTCGAGACTTATCAGCTCTTCGCAACCACGCTTCATTTGGAGTAGGGGCTCATTACTGTCTAGGGGCTCCACTATCTCGACTAGAAGGGAGGATCGCCCTCAAATCAATAATCGAAAGACTCCCTAAAATCCGTAGCGATGGTGACCCTACGCCGACAACAGCTGGTGTTTTGAAAGGGTTTTCAAATTTGCCAGTCAGATGGGACTAAAAACCCTGCTTTACACGGTTCATTATCGCAGAATACAGATCCTCATAATGGTCATAGCATCCAAGATCAGACCGTTCAGTCCGAACACGCTCTGGGGCTCTAAATAGGAAACCAGCGTCTGCCTGGTCAATCATAGACAAGTCATTATACGAATCTCCAGCAGCTATCACTTGGTAATTAAGTTCTTGGAAGGCACGAACAGCATGAAATTTTTGATTATGTATACGTTCAATAAAATTTAAAATAACTGATTGGTCATCGACAACCAAACGATGGCAGAGAACAACTGGGTTTCCCATCATACGCATTAGTGGGTTAATNAANTCNTCAAATGTATCGGACAGTAAAACGACTGAAACAGATGAGCGNAATTCGTTAAGGAAATCGATAGCTCCCTCAAGTGGGGATAAAGAAGATATAACAGACTGNATGTCTCGCAACGTAATNCCGTGCTCATTNACCAATTNAATTCGTTGGTTCATTANTAACCTGTAATCTGGCTCGTCCTTAGTAGTCCGNTTTAACCCATCTATGTTGAAGTGCTCTGCAACAGCTATCCAAATTTCTGGTGTGAGAACGCCTTCAACGTCAAGGGCTACAAGAAACTGTGATGGGGGAGAAGATTCCATAAATACGAACGATAGCTTTAGAACACTCTGAACGTACAATGATTAAAACATTTAGAATGAAATTATGCTGATTGAAAGTTCACATCAGAGAATAACGTACTTAAAAATATTTTGGGAAAACACNATACCCAATATCCAAAAGTANGAATACGAGAGTGACACTGTCACAAAAGAAACCCTAATTGGAAACAACCTTTCCTATCAGGTGATTTCGCCAATCCAGAAACTATGNATTAACTATGGNGAAGCATTAGNGAATAAAAAATTTCCTAATTGTNAAAAGTACGCTNTCAATGGAAAAAGATGCGCTTCATGTACTAAGGACGAAAATATCTTTGCTGCTCAATTCCATAACGTTCATACAAGAGAATCACAATTAACCTCAACGAAGATACTCAAACAAATGCAACAACCAAATCTCCTTTACCTAGCCGCCTTTTACGATGGTTCAATCAAAGTAGGGACAAGCTCATCTAGCCGCATAGAAACNCGACTNCTTGAACAAGGGGCANTTTGTGCGTCNGTACTTGTTGAAACGCCCGATGGGATAACTATAAGAGTACTCGAAGACCTCATCACTGATGAATTAGGTGTCAGCCAAGCTATATCAACAAAAAAGAAAATAGATGGTCTACTAAATCCCGTAGAGAAAAAAACAGTCCTAGCGAAATTAGCGATCATGGCCGGTAAAGCACAGCAAAGCATAGAGTCATCCGGGATAGAAGATTTTGAAAAAATTAATACAATTTGGGAAAACGACTATGCCTACGAAAAATGTTGGCAGAGAATTCAGAAATACCCCAATAGTCTTGCGATAGGAAGCCATGATTTCAGAGTCGTCAGCCTTATCGGCCGAGTAGCAGCCTTAACACATAGTTCGGGAATGACCCTCTTAGCTGACTTGGATGAAATCTTAGGACTCGCTTTAGAGGTCGGGGAATTTTCCGGAGACGAACTAAGCGTCCAAGAAAAATTATTTTAAGTAGCTAAAGTTTGTTCCCGTCAACCTCATCNTCTGGACGTATTAGATTATACGGGTCATCATCATTAAGAGTGTTAACTGGGTCTAGCTCTTGCTCAACGCCTTCAGGAAGTGGTTTGTCAAGACCTCCTGCCGCTGCTAGCGCAAAAGCGAGACCTGCGGAACGCTCATAAACAGCACCTAAATATTCCAAAGAGGGAACTTCTTGCCCCGGAATAGGGGGCTTCCCGAGAGAATCGAGCACAGCTTGCGTCGCTGTAGGAACTTTCACATCATGAACAGCCTGAGGAAGATTATCTTTATTACCCCAGAATTTTTTAGGATCTGCNCTGTTTCGATTCCTGCGCCTTTTTTTTCTACCTGTGGTGTTCATTGGCTGTGCAGCTGATGACCCTCTCGTTGGATTTCGTCTATTCATTATCAGTGGTGCCATTTCTTTGATCTGATTCGAACGCAAGCATAGACGTTTGATCAATTCCTAAAGCCTCTTGCAATTGGCTTGCATCAAGGTCGCCGATAGAACTTGATTTAGGAAGAACTAAATTAGCAATTTGCCGCTTTCCAGCGACAACTTCCTCAACGCGCTCGTCAACTGTACCTGGGCAAATCAAACGATGGGCAATAACAGTATTCTTTTGTCCTATTCGCCAAACCCTGTCTCTAGCCTGATCTTCAACAGCAGGATTCCACCACCTATCGTAAAGGACAACATGATTTGCCGCTGTCAAATTTANGCCCGTTCCTCCTGCCTTCAGGGAGAGGACCATAGCCCCACGACCTTTTCCTTTTTGGAAATCCTCTACCATTCGATCCCNNGCTGATCGGCCTAGACCTCCGTGGTAACAATTGATTGGTAATTCGTAACGCTCAGCAAGGTGAGTAGCAAGCCGTTCACCCCACGTCGCAAAATGNGTAAATACCAAGACCCGTTCATCCGCTGCGAAGACAGTCTCTATTATTTCGTAGAGTCGCTCCAATTTCCCAGACCGCCCCTCTATTCCAAGATCGTCACTCTTGTAGTTCAAGGGNTGATTACATATTTGCTTCAGCGCAGTGATTGCAGCTAGGACAGCTCCCTTTCGTTGTGGAGACCCAGATTTAGTCTTTTCAGTTTCCTCTATCAGGCTATCCACTACAGCCTGATAGAGACCTATTTGNTCCGCAGTCATAGCACAGTGGTCAAGTTCATCAATTCTATCAGGGAGCTCAGCAGCAATAGATGGTTCAGATTTCGTCCGTCGGTACACCATAATCCCATTTAAGGCTTTCAGAGCGCTCTCATTACCTGATTCGATTCGTTTCTCTGGAGTAAGTTGAGCAATGAACTGGTTCCGAGGACCAAGAAGATCGGGATTCGCCCAATCTAGAATTGACCAAAGGTCACCCAACCCATTCTCAATTGGAGTTCCAGTCAATGCGATACGCGAATGGGCGTCTAGTTTCCGCAATTGTTGAGATGTCTCAGCAGCAGGGTTCTTNATGGCCTGAGCTTCATCAAGAACTACCTTAGACCACTGAATATCCTTCAGTTGATCAATGTCACGGACAGCTGTCCCGTAAGTAGTTATAACAATGTCATGATCAGAAACTATTTTTTCAAGGGCTTTNCCCTTCGCTCTATTAGGGCCATGATGCACAAGAACTGTNGCCTTGGGAACGAATTTGTTTGCTTCAGCCCTCCAATTTCCCACCACAGCAGGCGGGGCGATGACAAGACCGGGTTCGGGCCTTGGAGTATTGGCTAGGTTCGCCAAAGTAGTAGGAGTTTTACCAAGCCCCATATCAAGGGCGAGGCAACCACCTAGTCCGGCATTATCTAGAAAATTTATCCAAGCGAGTGCGTCAGCCTGATATGATCGAAGCTCGCCCACGAAACCTCCAGGTTTTGTTTCTGGNTGTTTTGGCAATTCCTTGACGCTTCTTAGAAGNTCGGCAGCCCATCCATCTCCGTCCAGAGTAATTCCGCCAAGAGCGCGACCTTCCAAACCTAGGGCATGGCGTAGCATCTCGGCACCGCTCATTTTAGTCTTCTTTGAATATTCTGCTAGTGCTGCCGCTGCAGCTGCCAAATCAGCTTTATCAAGTTCAATCCACTGGCCTTTTGACTCTATAAGAGGGCGAGCCTCACTTGCTAAACGTTCAATATCCTCGGAATTTAATTCAACATCATCGAAAACAGCGCTCCAGCTAATATCGGCAAGTTGCTGTGCNCTGACCATTGTTTCCTGAGTCTCGGCTGTGATGCGGAGAATAGGAGTTGTTTTACGCTGGGACATAGGCGGAACTTCAACGTCAAATCCAGCTGCATTCAACTTCTCTCCGGTATGAGTCATCAAGTCCCAAGCTTCTGTTTGGGAAAGGAGAACCTCACCTCGTCTTCGACCACCAGGTCTTAGGAGCTCTGGAAAGAGACGCTCCAATCGCGAAATCTGTTTATTTACCAATTTTCGACGCGTTTCGCTTCCGGTATTTATAGTTATTTCAATTGGCTCAAGTCCACCAGCTTCAATTGGAACAAGAACCTCGCTCAGCCAGGCTCCTGAATCATCAGGAGGACTAAGTCGGACAATTAGACGAAGTTTTTCTATACCAGTAACTGGAACTGCCCATTGATTAAGTCGTCTTGATATGTCAGAACCGTAATCAGAATCTCCTCTAAATGCCATTCCATCAAGACCAGCAACTACCATTTCTCCAAAATCTTCTTTTGTCTTGACTTCCGGCGGTGTGTATGGCAATTTCACTTGGCTTGCCGCCATACGCACGATTGAATCTGTTAGATCAGACAAAACCTTCCCAACAAATCTATGGCGGTCTGTCTCGTCGCATGCAATCATCACTGCACTTGGAGTTGAGGAGACAAGGGCTGTATGNGCCTCCAAGTCNATAAGAGCTGGAGACCACCGGATATGGAACAAAGCATCACCTGCGTCTTGATTTTGTGTTCCGCTCACTTCATTTAGAGCAGGATATATTTTTCCCTCCACCACTAGTTTCACCGCAATGCCTGCAGCTAATCCCATCCAAATTGATGTCGCTCCTACGTTATTAGGACGATCGCTTCCCAAAGAAACTAGCCAGCCTAGCGTGGTTGAAATAGGAGCTGAGACGCAAGGTGCAAATTGTTCGTTGGGGAGCTGCAAATCTTCAGATTGGCTCCACTCGATTGAATTAGCGCCGAGACGCCCCAACCTGTCAAGAATAGTTTCATGACCAAAGGACTTTAACTTGTGCCCTCCTAGCCACGCGATAAGACTTCCGTCGCGCCAAGCCAACTGAAGCTCAGAGCTGTCAACATCTTCTTCGCTTTCAAAGTCAATACTTTCTGGGTCAGAAGTCGGGCCAAGGATTTCTGTCAAAACTTTGTCTATTCGGTCAGCCTCAGAATTTAAGTCCTCTAATACAGTTCTTCTTTCGACTCCGCGAAATTGCCTTCTCACACGCGCAATACTCTTATCTGTTTGTTCAAGGAGCTTAAAAAGAGTTTCAACCCATTGTGATAGGTTCGCCTGAAGTTTTTGCAGGTCGTTATCNCGCATTCGTTCATCCAGATGTCTTTGCACCAAAATTTCAAAATCATTTGCAGTCATAACAGACTTATCTTCGTTAATAACTTGTTCTCCTTGATGATCCGGATACGAGTATCCGAGCTGCTACAAAACCGGACAGCACCACTCTCGGGTAATGCCACCTCGTTATCGCCGCAACACTTTCATTCTACTAAAGTAAAAGAGAAAAGTACTTTCTTTCAAAGAATTTGAAAGTCATATACTTATTTGAATTAACGTAGCAACGTATCGTCCAAATAAGAACACTCCTGAAGAGACTGGGGATCCATGGAAATTGAAGGAAAGGTAGCCATAGTTACTGGGGCGGGAGCAGGTATTGGGGCTGCTCTTGCTGAGGCCATATCAATGCGCAAAGCACGATTAGTAATCGTTGCGGACATTGATGGAGATAAAGCTCTTGCCGTCGCAGAAAAGATTGGTGGAATATCGTTTCAAACAGATGTCTCTAATGAGAATGAAGTGCAAGCAATGGTTACCTCAATCGAAAATAAGTATGGACCGATAGGTTTGTTCTGCTCAAACGCTGGATTTGTAACCTCTGCAGGTTTAGAAGATACGAACGNGCGAATCCAAAAGATGTGGGATGTGCATGTTATGTCCCATATCTATGCTGCACGTTCCGTTCTTCCGCAAATGATATCGAACGGTGAAGGATACCTTTTAAACACTGCCTCTGCAGCCGGACTCTTAACCCAAATAGGCTCCCTTTCATATTCAATTACTAAAAGTGCAGCAGTTTCACTTGCAGAATGGATTTCAATAACTCACTACCACCAAGGGATAAGAGTTTCGGTACTATGCCCCCAAGCCGTTAGAACAGACATTCTGACAAATAGCCCCGATAACCATGAGGGAGATAACCCAGAATGGGAAGAAGGGGGAGTGGCTAGCTCTGATGGGATCATTGAACCCGAAAGCGTCGCAGAAATATGCATGGAAGCAATTGATGAAGAGAGATTCCTCATTCTTCCTCATCAACAAGTGCAAGGCTATATTGAGTTTAAAGCTCAAAATCCCGATAAATGGTTAGCTGGTATGAGAACCTTTCAAAATAGATTATTCATTGATGAACCCTTACCAGGTGACGCGATGAGGGACTTTACAGGATGAAATAATGAAAAACCCCTNATCTAGAATTCGTGCATCAAATCTAGACTNAACTCATGAAGAGTCCCTCNAAGACCCCCTCTCTGCAGTGACTAAATCAGTTAAANGTGAATTTGAGAATGATGGTGTCGTGATGCTACAGAACGTCCTGCACCCAGAATGGATTCTCCTTCTGGAACTCGGCTTACAGCGGGTACTTAATAACAGTAGCCAAGAAATGCACCTCTTCTTTGAAGGTGAAGAAGGAGAGTTCATCGAAACCATCCGCAATTTCGAAGTCATTCCCGAGATAAAACGATTAATATACGATTCCCCAGTAGCCGACCTAATCGGAAGCCTAATTGACTCAAGGAATTTATGGCTGTACTCAGACGAATTCTTTATAAAAGAAAAAGGGAATGCTGCTAGAACCCCATGGCACCAAGACACTCCATATTGGCCAATACAAGGCAACCAGATAGCGTCAGCGTGGATTTCACTAGACCCTCTAGAGGAGAGCGAATGCTTGGAGTATGTAGCCGGTTCACATAAAGGAGACATCTTNGATGGTTTTAATCCATCAAAGGTTTCCGAGGACCCTACATACCCCCACTATGGAAATTCCTACCCGCCNTTACCAGATATTGAGAATAATCGNGATGATTACGACATCAGGTCATGGAAAATTAATCCCGGCGANATTATCATCGCTCATCCAAGCGTTTTGCACGGAGGCGGCCCAACGTTATCTTCAAGTAGAAGAAGAGCTATTACAATCCGTATTTACGGCGATGATATTTGTTACGCATCACGGCCCGATACAAAGCCTACGGTTCCTCTTACCCCTGGCCTTTCGTTGTCACTCCAAGAGGGGGACCCTCTCCGATCACCCTGGTACCCTAGGATCCGGCCTATACCTAACCATTTAAGGAATGAGTGGTTATAAAATCGTCGGTTAGGAAGAATTTTTCAGCAAGTAAATGCGAGGTAGTACGAAACCGAGATTCGAAGAAAGCAAAAACCCTTTGCTCTTAGACTCGGTATGAGGCCTATGAAAAATTACTAAAGTAGAAAATTCTTTAATTTTGTTTGAACAAATCTAGCGTTTCCAATGGCCGACTCTCCTAGCTCTTTTAGCTGTAACGATTTGTCCGCTATGGTGAAGAAATAATATTTAATTTTGAGGAAACGACGAAGACTTCAAATCATTCAACAGTTTTAAATCACAGCACTAATCTTTAACAAAGGAGAAACTATGAACACCTTCACTCTTGACCCAATGGGAATCACAATGATCGGAGAGAACGCCATTGGAAATTTGGCCCAACATGTTCAGGCGCACGGTAACCGAGCTTTCTTGGTGAGCGACTCTGGGATACAAGCTGCGGGAATCTTAGAAACAGTCGCCGATGTCTTAACAACTCACAACATTGAGTGGGCGGCCTTTACTGGAGTTGAACCGAACCCAACCGACAAAAACGTTGAAGATGGCGTGGAAGGNCTCATGGAGTTCGGTATTGAAGGGACAGTAATAGTTCTAGTGGGCGGAGGATCAGTTATGGACTGCGGAAANTACATAGCGATGGCTGCTCCCTCAAAAATTAATGATTTATCCCTCGCTTTTTCCCCTGAGCTTGACGACGCCGACCANATCGACTTCAGCACATTAGCACCTGCATCANTTGTTACCGAACCATGNGTGCCCACGATTGCGGTCCCAACAACCTCAGGCACCGCTTCTGAAACCAACGGAGGAGGCTTGATTACCCGTACTGAGGANCACCGAAAACTAACGTTCANCCATCCAGACGTGCAGCCACGAGCCATAGTGCTAGACCCTNTACTCACAGTTGGCTTGCCACCTACGGCGACTGCTGCATGCGGAATGGATGTTCTTACTCACTCAATCGAGGCTTACACCTCCACATCTAATAATCCNTATTCTGATGGACTGGCACTGCAAGCAATCCGCATAACTGGCAAATGGCTTCCTACAGCAGTTAACGATGGAAATAACATAGAAGCGAGAGCAGCAATGCAGGTTGCCTCTCATCTAGCTGGTCGCGCTTTTTCTTCGGGTCCCCTTCTCGGCCTTGTCCATGCGATGGGGCATCCAATCTCGGGAACTTTTGGTATCGCNCACGGCCAAACATTGGCCACGATGTTGCCACATGTAATGCGCTTTAATCTTGAGGTGGTCAGCGAACGATACGGCGACGTTGGCCTAGCGCTTGGCGTTTCANCAGAACCTTTAGACGCGATTAGTGCCATAGAAGCGCTATCGGAGAAGGTCGGAACCGATAANTCACTTGCTGATCTTGGCGCAACTAAGAACGATATTGAGTCTTTAACCAATGATGCGCTCCGTGACATCATAATTCTGAGTACTCCTCGTTACCCGAATCGAGACGACGTTCNCNNGCTATACGAATTAGCTCTATAGCNAGGAAACAACTGCAAAGCAGCAAAGGTAAGTGAACCGACCNTCATGAGCTGTGCCTTTGCTCTAGCNNAGTTCCGTTAGNTTCTCTATCAGTTCNATGATCTTTNTTCATTAAGCTCAAATAGGTTGAACTCATGGAGATCTTCCTGTGCGATTTATGCTTGTTCTTGTATTTTGTTTCCTTCGTTATAAGA
>PAWI01000033.1 GCA_002713485.1 Acidimicrobiaceae bacterium | reverse complement strand
ATTTCTGGCCGATATTACTCTTTTGGCTTTTTTTCGGCTTACTCTTGTTGGCTCGATATTTGAAATACACACAGGAATTATTTTTCATAACAACCCAAAGAGTGGTCATCAGACATTCATCCTTTCATATGAGCACATACGAAATCCCGTTGAAAAGAATAACAGCAGTGAGTTCTCACCAAAGCCTTATTGGTCGCTTACTGAGCTTCGGGAAGGTTACTATTGAACATTCAGGCCAGAACCTAACGTCTTACGAATTGCTTCCAAGGCCAGATGCTATCAAAAGAGAGTTAGTTAAGTTAATACAATGATCTTCTGGGAGTTCATTGGGTTTTGATTCAGTTTGAAATATTAGTTCCTTCAGGAAAGAATGGAAACAGTAAAAGGAGGTCCTATGGGTCCGTTATCAGGCAAACGAATCATTGAAATAGCCGGTATAGGGCCCGGCCCATTTTGTGCTATGTTATTATCCGACCTTGGTGCCGAAGTCATAAGGGTTGACCGAGCCTCGACCGTAGCAGATGAACTTCCGGATTTCCCGAGTCTGGATTTACTAAACAGGGGGAGGCGGTCGATTGGTATCAATCTCAAAGATCCCGAAGGTGTCGAAACTGTTTTGAAACTGATTGAAAGCTCCGACGCACTCATTGAGGGTTTCCGGCCCGGTGTAGCAGAGAGGCTGGGCATCGGTCCTGAAGATTGCCTTACGAGAAATCCTAAGTTGATTTATGGACGAATGACTGGATGGGGACAATATGGCAGCTATTCCTCAATGGCTGGGCATGATATTAACTACATTGCCCTTTCAGGTGTCCTCGGCATGATCGGCCGAAAAGACGAAAAGCCAGTCCCTCCCGTCAACCTAATAGGGGATTTTGGTGGTGGGGGAATGATTCTTGCACTTGGTGTATGCGCTGCATTAGTAGAGGTTGCATCAAGCGGGAAAGGACAGGTTATTGATGCAGCAATGACGGATGGTTCGGCCCTCCTTGCTACCATGGTGCACTCCTTTAAAGCAATGGGGATATGGGGAGACCGAGGGACAAATCTTCTAGACACAGGAGCTCCGTTTTACGATGTCTTCGAATGCTCAGACGGAAAATTCATATCGATAGGGTCTATAGAACCACAATTCTATTCTGAACTTCTTCGTATAACGGGTCTTGACCAACAAGAGAACCCAAAGCAGATGGATAGGCAAAGTTGGGATGAGATGAAGTCAAAGATCGCTTCTGCAATAAAAAGTAAAAGCCGTGAGGAATGGGAAAATCTAATGGAAGGAACAGACGTATGTTTCGCCCCTGTGCTCACAATAGACGAGGCCTATGACCACCCTCATAATTTAGAACGAAATACGTTCATTGAAGTTGCAGGCGTAAAGCAACCTGCTCCAGCACCTCGATTCAGCAGAACTCCAGCCTCAATTACGTCTCCACCACCTCATCCGGGGGAGCATACTGAGGAAATACTGCTCGATTCAGGTTTTACTATTTCAGAAATATCTTCACTTAGGGAACAGAATGTAATTAGGTAAAAGGAATAAGGTGGGGGTTTACTTGCTAGAACTCCACAAATGTTTAACTTTCCTGCCATCATTAGGTTATGACAGTAATAAAAATAAACGCAATCACAGTACCTGATGAGTTGGGTGAAGAAGTCGCAAAAAGATTTGCTGCCAGAGTGGGCGCAGTTGATGACGCTGAGGGGTTTGAGGGGTTTGAGTTACTGAAACCTGACGATGAAAGAAACCAATGGTTGGTGGTCACCAGGTGGGTGGATGATGCTTCGTTTGAGAAATGGCGGTCTTCTGGGCAAGCAGCTCATGCGCACAAGCCAAGTGAGAACGAGAGCGAAAAACCTTTAGGTTTATCAGCAGAGCTGTGGAATTACAGCGTTTCTGTCGCTTCTTCCAAGAACGATTGAGACGATATTGGGTTTACGAGATTTTCATACGACCTTAGCCTTTTTCCTCATAGCTGCTAATGCAACAACAGGAGTTTGGGGGCTTCTAATCGATAAAGGAATTCTTAAAACGCAACGCTTTTTCTGGATATCGGTATCAATTGCTCAAATTTTNGTTTTTGCCCAAGCCATCGTAGGGGTTGGAATCCAAACCAAAGATGATCTCGAGCCCGATGATTTCCATTATCTTTACGGCTTNTCNATGATTGTNGCGATNGCTCTTCTCTATGGGTACCGNAATACGATAGGAAATAAAAAATNCCTGCTNTATGCACTTGGAAGTTTTTTTATAATGGGGTTAGGTATAAGGGCGATGTTTTTGGGAACTACATGAATGCAAAAAATCTNATNATGAAATTTAAGTTCATGGAAGCTTGATATGGAGAATCATGTTCTAGTAACAGGAGGGGCAGGCTACGTAGGAAGCCACACAGTCGTTGCGCTATTAGAGTCAGGCTATAAGGTCATCGTGCTTGATAATTTCTCCAATTCGCAAGAGGCTGCAATTGACGGTGTTAAAAGAATTTGTGGGCAAAGACCAGATCTCATTAAAGGGGATACTGGGGACCCTGAACTTCTGAAAAGCATTTTTATGGATTATAAGATTGATTCAGTTTTTCACTTTTCGGGGCTTAAATCAGTTGAAGATTCATTTGAAGAACCACTTAGATATTACAAACAAAATATTGGTGCATCTCTTACCTTGTTAGAGGCAATGCGTGAAGCTCAAGTTCAAAATATTGTCTTTTCATCTTCGGCTACCGTATACGATCCTTCTAAAGAACAACCTTACTCAGAGGAATCACCTACTGGTCCGGTTAACCCATACGGACAAACAAAGTTGCTTATCGAGCAAGTGCTTATAGATTTGGCAAAGATATCCGCAAACTTGAAAGTAGCTATCTTGAGGTACTTTAATCCAGTTGGTGCGCATCCTTCGGGTCACATTGGAGAAGACCCCAAACAAAAACCAAACAACCTCATGCCCCTCATCATGCAAACGGCTATCGGCAAAAGAAACAAACTAGAGATTTATGGTGAAGATTACGATACACCTGATGGGTCNTGTATNNGGGATTACATTCACGTTCTTGANCTTGCTAGAGGTCATCTAGCAGCTTTGTCGTACTTAAGTAAGAACTCAGGTTCTCACGTTTGGAATTTGGGGACTGGAATAGGAACTTCAGTATTGGAACTCGTAGATCTCGCAAGAAGGATTACAGGCATTGAGATAGTAACAGAAATAGCTCCACGTCGATTAGGCGATAGCCCGATCGCTGTTGCTAATCCAGAAAAAGCAAGAAACGAACTCTCGTGGAATCCAGAATATTCATTAGAGAATATGTGTGTAGATCATTGGAATTGGCAACGTAATCATCCAGACGGCTATCAGTAGCCTAAAACCCGTTCAAGATAAGGGTTAGTGAAATGNCCATCAGGGTCGAGTAGTTGNCTAACTTCAGAAAAATAATCCCATTGAAAATACAAATTAGACAGATCAGTAGATTCTAGATTGTGAATTTTTCCCCAATGAGGACGTCCATCAAATTTGCGCATCAACTTTTCAACTTCACTAAAAAAGATATTAGACGCTGCTTTTTTGTATAGATGCACAGCGATAAAGCCACTTTCTCGTCCGCTTGCCATGGATAAGGGAATTGAGTCGGAACCCAAAGTCCTGACCTCCACAGGAAATGTGACGGGTGAATCTAGATGGTGAGTAAGAAGTCTGACTTCTTCAAATGCTTCAAATAAGCATTCTCGTGGTACTGCATATTCCATTTCAGTNAATTTCACTCTTCTCTTGGAACAAAAGACTTTGTGGCTAACGTCAACATGGCATNAGGATTCGCCTTCTTTAAGGAATCTCTGCAATGACCGCCCAACCACGCCAGGAAACCGCATCCAAAAGCGATTAAGAAGCTCAAAACCTGCATTGCGAATAATCTCGTCGTTAATGAATTGGGAAACTGCANTCCTTCCCGATGGNGGAAGCCCAGTTCTATTAGAAATTTTTATTTCTGCTATTTCAGTATGAGGAAACCAAAAGAACTCAACAAAATCTGATTTGTGTTCCTCTTGCTTGAACCTAGAAATGATCTCAGGAAGTGGTGCGATGAAACTAAGAATTTCCAAATTGAATGCTTTAACACACTGCAAGGTCACAGAGATAATAATTCCAAGAGCTCCCAGCGAAACCTTAGTTGCCTGAAACAATTCTGAATTCTCAGCCTCAGAGACGTTAATAATNGATCCATCACCGGTCACGATTCTTAAACCCGCAATGGCAGAACTAATTGAGTTGTAG
This sequence comes from Acidimicrobiaceae bacterium, assembly GCA_002713485.1. Classification (GTDB taxonomy): domain Bacteria; phylum Actinomycetota; class Acidimicrobiia; order Acidimicrobiales; family UBA8592; genus UBA8592. The sequence goes on along the minus strand of PAWI01000033.1, from coordinate 21,320 downwards.
TTGGCACCGGTCCCGTGGGTTCCTGTGGAAATCGCCCCAGCAAGAGTTTGGGAGTCAATATCACCNAGGTTAGGTAGAGCAAGCCCTAATTGATCTAATTCCGCATTCAATTCGGAAAGAGTTATCCCAGCTCCAACAGTGACTTGAAGATTGCGCCGATCGATGCTGATTATCTTGTTAAATGATTTGAGAGACATAAGGTAGCCGTCCGTTGAGCAGATAGAGCTGAAACTGTGCCCACTTCCNAGCGGCCTNACTTTGAGTCTTTTGGCTACTCCCAGACTAACTATGTCACTAACTTCGTCTTCGGTAGCCGGAGCTAGAATCGCTTCAGGGTCAGAAGACTGGTTNCCAGCCCAATTTATCCATTTGCTACTCAAAACCAGATCCTGGATCATGGTCTTTATCAAAATAATTGCTACCAATCACGGAGATCTACCTTCCATTCCTCATGAACAAGGCCATCTATGACCCCAAATAGTTTAGGATGCTTCGCTACCGTTGGGTCAACATGTGAAGTTCGTAGTTGGACTAAATCCCCGACTTTAAAATTAATAGTTCCGTCTTTCTCTTTCGGGAGAATCACAGTGTGCTCATCGGAACAAAACCCGATAACGCAATCCTCTAATGAAGGTTTCCCATAGTCCATTGAAAATGATTTGACTCCTGCGTCGCAGACTGCCCGTCGTCTATCTTTCTCCACAGAGATTACTTTAGAAACTACCCAAAGGCTCTCCAGAAATGGTAAGTCAAGAGATGCATATCTGGTGTCCATGAACAGGAAAGACCCTGCTTGGATTTCAGTGGCAAAAGAATTCAGATCAAAGGTCCCAGTCCCTCCAGCTGATATTACCTCGCCTCCAGTAATTGAGTGAGCCTCTTGCAGCACACTCATGGATATCTCTACTCCGTCCCTTCGGTCGTCTCTACTTTCGGTGAACATCAAATGCCCCTCGTAGCCCATTACGCCCCTAACATTTAATCCAATTTGTTTGGCGTATTTTGAAAGTTGACTAACCTCAGAAATGTCGCACCCGCAACGAGGTAACCCAACATTCACATCAATAAGGACATTGCGGACTCCGCCATTAAAAGCAGCTTTAATTGTTTCAGCCGAATCAACAGCAACAGTTATGTTAGCTCCCTGATCAACCAATGAGCCGAGTCTGTTGGTATCTAAGGTCTCATTCGCNAATAAAAGGTCATTTCCTATGCCAGCAGCTACCATCCCTTCCATCTCTCTAACCGTTGCACAGCAGAAATTTGAATATCCAAAATCCTTGAGTATTGCTGCTACTGCAGTCGACTTAAAGGCTTTAACGTGGGGGCGCAATTGACTTCCAGACTTGTAGGCGCCCATCGTTTCAAGATTCTGATAGAAGATCTCAAGATCGATAGCTAAGTAAGGNGTTGGGAGATCTGAGAGTTTACGCACGAGGCGAGACTACATAAGTTACATCGCAGCCGCAATGCCCAGCTGCGCAAAACCCTTTTCGTCGTAATTAGCTCTAAACATATCTCTCAGCTCAGCTGCTTGAGCATCGTATCTTTCTGGGTCATCCCAAGTCTCTCTTGGATTTAGGATCTCATCAGGAACGCTCTCNCAAGTTGTTGGCATACGAAGNTTCAGAATCGGTAGTGTTGCAAGCTCGGTATCGTCAAATTCACCGGAAAGAGCTGCGTCGAGTAATTTTCTAGTGTGTTTTAGTGACATCCGTTCCCCCTCACCGTAGGGGCCTCCAGTCCACCCTGTGTTCAAAAGAATGCATCGCGTGTCGTGCTCGGCCATTCTTTTTGCNAGAAGTTCAGCATAGACTTGGGGTTTCTGAGACATGAATGGCCCACCGAAACAAGCCGAAAAGGTCGCTTCGGGTTCAGTAACACCCACTTCTGTTCCAGCAAGTTTAGAAGTGAAACCAGTAACAAAATGGTACATGACTTCTTCTGAGTTGAGGATAGATACAGGAGGTAAGACACCGAAGGCATCNGCTGTAAGCAAAACTATTGTTTTTGGGTGAGGCCCAGCTGCTCCCTCTGCGACGCTAGGGTTACAAGTTAGGGGGTATGCAAAACGAGTATTTTCAGTTCTCGATCCGTCGAAAAGATCAAACTCTTGGGGGTCTGTATCTTCAATAGGTTTGCCTTCTAACGCTGGAACGTTTTCAATTAAAGTTCCTTTCATGCTAAGAGCGGCGGCAATAACTGGCTCTGCATCCTTATCAAGATCAATNAGTTTGGCATAACAACCATCTTCAAAGTTGGACACACCCAGATCTGTCCATACATGTTCGTCATCCCCAATTAGAAGTCGCTCAGGGTCTGCAGACAAAGTCGTTTTTCCTGTTCCAGAAAGTCCGAAAAGGATAGCACTATCGTTACTTGGTCCTACGTTAGCGGAGCAATGCATGGACAGTTGTCCCTTGGCAGGGAGAACATAATTCATAACAGTAAACATTGTTTTTTTATTCACACCGCAGTAATCAGCTGGGCCAATAACTAGTGCAACACGGTTAACAATGTCCATAATAACTGCGCGGTTACTCAGAGTCCCGTCTCTTTCTGGTTCGGCAATGAAGGAGGGGACATTAAGTATCGTCCANCCTACCTCGGNGCGATCGCTGTCGTCGCGAACAGCTTTTGGGAACATTATGTTACANAAATAAGCGTGTGTTGCGTACTCGCCCACGAACCTATAGGGCTCCGCAAATTCTGGGTCCCAACCGCAAAAGACATCAGTGACGTAGAGACTGCCTTGTTTCTCATTAAGGTATTCAACTACTCGAGTCAGAAGGCGGTCAAAAGCTTCAGGGTCAAATTTTGTAAAGCCTTTTTTCCACCAGACAGTGTCATTTACTTCTGACCTTGCAACTGCAAATGTGTCATCCACAGGTCGTCCAGTGCAAGAAGGGTCACTGTAGTAGACAAGGGGGCCATCTACTCCTAGAGCGGTTTGGTAAGCCTTTTGTTCATCAGAGCTACCTTCAGGAGTGACACGTCCCCGATCGTTTTCAATCGCTGCAAAAAAAAGTTCATCCTGAGTTAATCCATAGTGAAGCGTTACATTCTTAATACCAAACTGGTCGTGCAGTGCTTGCTCAATCTTGTTTTGAGGGTGATCTGTCATTTTGTTAGACCTCGTATATCAAAAATCATTGGAGGAAATCTGGTGTTCCCATGTCCACTTCAGAGCCCAAGCGCAGCTTTGTAGCCATTCCCGAGTCATCGAGCTCAAAAATAACACGTTGTCCCTGCCGAAGCATTCTGAATATAGAACCTTCAAGGGCATTAGGCGCAAGCTCNTATTCTGTGAAGTTGCGCTCTGACATGACTACTCCATCCTTCGTTCCCGGATCATATGATTTTATTACTCCCTGCACAGTTGCTCCTAAATTAGACTCAACGTAGTAAACAATAACGGACGTAAGCCAGTAGTAGCGAACCGTTAAGCCTTTTAGAGAATTTAACTAATTTAGGCAAAAACCTATTAATGTCGTCCTTTGACCCAACTAATTAGTACCATTCCTTTCGTGGAACAACTCAATACTTTCTCAGTAGAACAAATAAGGGACGTCATTCTGAAATACGATGAGTCCCTTAAACTGTACTCTGACAATCTAAACTCACTGAATGTCTACCCCGTTCCAGACGGCGACACAGGCACAAACATGTCGTTTACTCTTCGCTCAGTCGTTGATGAACTTAAAGGTATTGACGATAGCCACGAAGGCCAGTGGGAAGCTATTCGACATGGAAGCCTTATGGGGGCTCGCGGCAATTCGGGAGTGATCCTTTCTCAGATCTTGAGAGGGCTGGCTGATAGCTTTTCAGAAAAAACCGAAATAGATAAACACGCAATTGCGGAAGCTCTCACACACGCTTCTCAAGCCGCATATGCTTCTGTANTGAAGCCAGTTGAAGGAACGATCCTCACAGTCTCAAGAGAAATTGCTGAGAAAGCCCAGGAGTTGATGTTGAGCGATCACTCGCTACCAACATTTCTGTCTCACCTCGTTGCAGAGGGCCAAGATTCACTGAGCCGAACACCTGACCTTCTTCCAGTTCTGAAAGACGCAGGCGTTGTAGATGCCGGCGGAGCGGGGTACCTACTACTAATTCAATGCTTTCTCAATTTATCTGATGGTACTGAGATAATCCCTCCTCCGAAAGCATCCAGAAAAACTGCTGATCTTANCTTGTCTCAGACCAGTNCAGGCAGCGACATTCTTGACGTNAGNGAATTACGCTACGAAGTTATGTTTTTCTTAGATGCGCCTGATACAAAAGTGGATCAATTTAAANAGGAATGGCAAGAAGTCGGTGACTCAATCGTTGTCGTTGGTGGGGATGGGTTATACAACTGTCACATCCACTCAAACGACATTGGTGCTTCAATTGAGGCAGGAATAAGAGCTGGAAGACCCTATGACATAAGAGTTACTGATTTACAAGAGGAAATAATCCACATCGAAGAGCACCTAGAAATAGGGGGTGGAAGCGAAGTCACCATTCCAAATCCATCCAGCAATAACACGGCAGTTGTCGCAGTGGTAGCTGGTAGAGGAATTCAACAAATATTTAGCTCTATGGGCGTTAATGCAATTGTAAGTGGAGGCCAATCTATGAACCCATCGGTCAAGGATCTACTNAATGCCGTTGANATGATTGAAGCTGAGGAAATTATTATNCTGCCAAACAATAAGAATATTATTCCCGTCTCTGAACAAATAAACGAACAAGTAGATAAGACTGTTGTAGTCGTGCCAACTAGGAGTATCCCAGAAGGATTCTCATCACTATTGGCCTTTGACCCCGATGCTGATGCAAAAACTAATTATGAAACGATGAAATCAATGGCCAAATCAGTTGTAACAGGTGAAATAACTAAGGCTGTTCGTGACAGTGAGACAGATGCCGGGAAGGTTTTAGAAGGTGACTGGATCGGTTTGGATGGAACAGGAGTAATCGCCGTCGAAAAAGAGCTTAACGCTGCAGCTATTGGGCTCCTGAAAATGATTATCAGAGATGACCACGAAATAGTAACGATTATTGAAGGTAACGATTGCCCAAAAGAAGTCACAACAAATCTGTTAGCTTGGCTTTCCGGTGAGAAGCCAGAGATAGACGTCGAGGTGCATAANGGTGGGCAACCCCTCTATCCCTACTATTTNGGTATTGAATGAGCANGGAGNCACCTTCCAAAGGAAAGTTAAGATGTTAGGGAGAAGTGTTNCGAACACACAAGTTACAGCACGTAATGTATTTCTATGTCTGANTCAACAACCCCACTAACTCTCNCAAACTTGTCGGAAATTCCCCTGACAAGATTAAAAGGCATAGGCCCNAAGAAAGAAAAGGCCCTTAACTCGCTAGAAATCTTCTCGGTANTTGATGTCCTCATGTATCTACCGCGGAGATATATCGACAGAACAAANGAGGCAAAAATTGCATCTTTGCAAGTTGGCGAAGAAGGGATGATTCTCGTAGAAGTTCTCAATGTGTATAAACAAAGAACACGCAATAGGAGGGTCATTGTCACTGCAACTGTTACGGATCAGACAGGAAATGTTGTATTGACATTTTTTAATCAACCATGGAGAGAGCGCCAACTAAAAGTAGGTTCTGAGGTCATAATCTTTGGCAAACTTGATCAATATAGAGGCGAGTTTAGAATGGTAAACCCGGTAGTTGATTTGCTAGGTGATAAAACAGGCAGATTCGTACCTGTTTATCCTCAATCAGGCAAAGCAGGCTTGACGACATGGGAGTTTGCTAATTGGACTAAAGATGCTGTGACGAAATCATCGGTTCGTGGATTTGCTGAACCCCTGCCTAAATTCCTCAGAGAAAAGTATCAACTAATAAGCCGAGATGATGCCTTTTCGCTGATTCACGATCCTCCAAATCTCCAAGAAATGCTAAAAGCAAGGAAACGACTAGTTTTTGATGAGTTACTTCGGATCCAGTTACTTTTGGTAGCCCGTAAAAGGCAACTTGAACTATCCACGCAAGGAATTAGACATGAATTCAAAGGTGATTTTTTCAAAAAATTAGTAAATAGTCTTCCATTTGAACTTACCCGAGCACAAAACAACGCAATTTCTGAAATCTTCAACGACCTTCAAGCTAGGTACCCTATGCATCGACTATTGCAGGGGGATGTCGGTTCAGGGAAAACACTTGTAGCTGTTGCTGGACTGGTATCGGCGGTNGAAGGNGGTANACAAGGTGCNATTATGGCCCCTACTGAGGTTCTCGCAGAGCAACATTATGCCGGAATAAATGAATTATTGAGCGATTTCTCTGTTCCNGACTCAAANAATTTGTTAGGGGAAAGAAATCTGAACCTAGCGCTACTAACGAGTCAAACNCCAGAAAAAGATGCTCGGGAGATCCGCGAAAAGTTANGTCAAGGGACTATCGATATTGTCGTAGGCACACATTCCTTGATTCAAGAGTCGGTGCGNTTTNTAGATATNGGCCTCANCGTAGTTGATGAACAGCATCGATTTGGAGTCGACCAAAGAGCAGCTCTGCAGAATAAAGGTTCAGATAAGACNATCCCGGACCTTCTGGTGATGACTGCGACCCCAATCCCACGAACAGCAGCGATGACAGTCTATGGAGACCTAGACGTCAGCGTCCTNGATGAACTTCCTGAAGGACGCAACCCAATNACCACTAAAAAAATCAATGANAGCGTTGAGTTATGGACACAAGTTCAACAAGAATTAGATTTAGGGCATCAAGCTTTCGTNGTCTGTCCACTAATTGACGAAAGNGAAAATATTTCCACTTCTTCAGCAGAATCNACCTATCACAGATTAAAAGACCAAGAACTCNCCNATNCATCAGTAGGACTACTGCATGGTCGAATGTCCTCAAAAGAGAAACAAAGCATTATGGAACGTTTCAGAGAAGGGCGTATTGATGTTTTGGTATCAACTACCGTCATTGAAGTGGGAGTCAATGTTCCAAATGCCACTGTTATGGTGATTTTAGGAGCTGAAAGATTCGGAATAGCTCAGTTGCATCAATTGAGAGGACGTGTTGGTAGGGGTTCAGCACAATCAATTTGTTTTCTGGTTAGTGACTCTCAAACCCCCGAATCGGTTTCCAGGCTTCAAGCTCTTGAGGAGTCAACTGATGGGTTTCATCTAGCGGAAGTTGATCTTGAGATCCGAGGGGAGGGGACCATAATGGGAGCAGAACAGAAAGGCAGAAATGACCTGCGAATCGCCTCGCTACGTAGAGACAAAGAGTGGGTTGGGCATGCAAGAGACGCTGCAATCGCACTGCTCAGCTCTCTTAACGGTATAGAGGATATAGATCTCTTANTAGACGAGATGAATCTTTTTTTCAGCGAAGAGGAAGTAGAGTACCTTTTCAAATCATGAATCAGAATCCNACTCAAGAGAATGAGCGGAATATCCCCGCCATTATTTTTACTAAAGCCTTCACCGGTGACCCCTTCTTNAGTTGGCTTTTCCCAGGGGAAAAACATCAGGAAGCTCTTTATAAATGGTGGGATTTCCTCGCNCAGAACGCAAAGATAAACCCACAATGGNTACTTACAAGCGATCCGACTGAATCAACGTCATCNATTTGGACAAAGCCTGTAGANGGATCAATTGAGTCAGACCCTGACGATGCACAAACAGCATTTATTNATTTAGTGNAGGGACTGGTGGGCGATAGATTNCCAAAAGTGTTAGAAGTATTTGCTGANGTNNANGCCAGCCACCCNAAAGAGCCGCACTGGTATCTNCAAGCTGTAGGAACGGTGCCNCAGATGCAAGGAAGAGGAATAGCAGCGAGAATACTTAAGCCTATTCTTGAAATATGTGATGCAGAAGGAGTAGGAGCGTACCTTGAATCAACTAATCCAAGAAATTTATCCTTCTATTACCGTCTTGGATTTAANGTAAAGACTGAGTTGTTGATGGATGGTGGTAANGCAGCGCTTACCTGCATGTGGCGAGAACCTACCTAAATCCCATCCTCCTCTATCACAATATCCCACCTNTCAAAGCAGTCATTGCATCTGTAGAAAACGACCATTTCTGCTTTCCACCCAGATTCAGGTTTCTTGCTACCCAGATAGCATCTCCCTCCACAATCAACACAAACAATTTCCTCTGGAAGTTCCATTGCCTCTCCTGATTACGGAAGATAACGTACTCTAGCATGAGAGTNATAGCAGGAGAGTTAAAAGGACGAAAGCTTATAAGGCCAGATAATGATGAAATCAGACCAACAAAAGACAGGGTCAAAGAAGCTATCTTCAACTCTCTCCATAGCTATGACTCAGTAGTCAATAAGACTTTCCTCGATCTCTTCTCTGGAACTGGATCATTGGGAATAGAAGCTTTATCAAGAGGTGCGATATCAGTGGATTTCGTTGATAAACANCAACAGGCCGTAGATTGCATTTCTTCAAATCTAGAAAAGTTTAATTTGGGAAATTTAGCACAGGTAACAAGAACAGATGCTNTNANTCATTTACAGAGAGGGAACTACTACGATGTCGCNCTTTTNGANCCNCCTTATACNTTTGACAGATGGCATGAGGTNCTTCCACTGGTAAACGCTCGCACANTGGTNATAGAGTCAACGGAAGTTATAGAACTNGAGAAATCATGGAAGATCCTCAAGAGCCAAAAATACGGTCAAACCTGCTTGCTNATAGCAACGAATGAAGAAAAATAGGCTAATCCGCAATAGCTAGACCCAAATCTGAGGTAGATTTAACTAATGGCNATAGCAATGTACCCTGGATCCTTTGACCCAGTCCACCTCGGGCATCTTCNTATAGTTGAATCTGCGGCAAGAATTTTTGATCAAGTGATTNTTGTCGCAATGGAAAACCGAGAAAAGCAAGGCTTCTTATCTCTTGAATCAAGAAAGAAACTATTAGCAACCACTTTCGGTCATCTAGATAATGTCAGAACAGATTCNTCCTCAGGGCTTGTAGTCGATACAGCTANAGANTTAGGCGCCGATGTCATTGTNAAAGGTCTACGATCTGCAGCGGACTTTGATATTGAGATGCAGATGGCNCAGACTAATAAGGCAATTTCCCAAATAGAAACATTCTTTATCCCAACTGANCCCGAATTCTCNTTCATCTCAAGTNGGTTTATCCGTGAAATAGCATCAAGTAAAGGTGATGTTTCAAATCTAGTCCCAGAGTCTGTTGCAGAGTTACTTGAAAAGGGGACAAATGAGTGACGCAGACCAAAATGATGAAAATACNTCCTTCGAATCAGTTGAACCCTATGAAGCACCTGAGGTAGAACGACTAATTCAGGGACTAATCAATGTGGTTGATGCGGCAAGGCCGGTTCCCTTATCTTCATCTTCAATGATAAATAAAAACGAAATAATCTCAGTCTTGAATGACATATCACTTCGGTTACCAGATGAGATACGTGCTGCTAGGTGGCTACTAAAACAGAGAGAGGATTTTCTTGCTCGAACCCAACGTGAGGGTGACGAGTTAATTGACCTNGCACGAGCCAGAGCAGGGCAAATGGTCCAAAAATCCGAAGTGGTAAAAGCAGCTGAGGTTCAAGCACGAAGAATAATTGAGGAAGCCCAATCTGAGTCCCAGAGGCTACGCCTTGAAACAGAAGATTTTTGCGATCAAAGGCTTGCAAGTTTTGAAGCAGTCCTGAAAAAAACACAAAAGGTGGTAGTTGATGGACGAAGTAAACTTCAAGGAGACCCTCTTGCAGATTTAAAGGAAGCTCACGGGACTCAGGAAACAGAAAAAGAAAAGGGCCCTGAGCTTTATGACCAGGATGAAATCGGATAGAGACCTCTCAGGCCCCTCTGAACTAGTCGCAGACATCCCTAGTCTGTTCAGAAACACAGGTGTGCCCTTAAATATAAGCTGCGAATGGGAACCAGAATATATTGAGACGAGTTACTCTAAGGCAAACTTATTGGAACTTGATATAGCACTTGAAGCTGTCTCAGAAAGAGTAACAGCAATAGGAACATTAATTCTTCAATGGTCTGCTCAGTGTCGAAGGTGCTTGGATCATACAATAGGGGAGACGAAAATCAGCATCAATGAAGTCTTTGAAAAGAGTGCTTCTGAAGGCGAAACATTTGAGCTACCTAATAATGAAAAGCTTGATCTGAAGCCCATGCTGACTGAGCAAGTAATACTTAATCTGCCCTTAACCGCGCTCTGCTCAGAGTCATGTTCAGGGCCATCAGAAACAAAGTTCTTAGTTTCCGCTGCCGATGACAATATTGGGGAAAAGAAAGATCCAAGATGGGCAATCCTAGATGAATTGCAACTTTCAGATGAATAACTTACGCACAATGGGTGCAAGAAAGTCCCTAGGTAGGTAGGATCTAATCTGCGCAAGTTCACTTGTGACGAGAGTTATTGAGAAATCTATGGCAGTCCCGAAGAAGAAAACATCCAAATCAAAGAGTAGAAGTAGAAGAAATTCTGCCTGGAAACTCCGCGCCCCGACTCTCAATTCGTGCCCACGCTGCGGTGCGGCAAAAAGACCACACCACGTTTGCGGAAATTGCGGCTGGTATGACGATCGCGTAGCCGTTGAGGTCTAATTCAAAGACCCAAAAATCATGGTAGAAGTACCATTGCCGGTAGCTGTCGATGCGATGGGCGGGGATTATGCTCCCGAACAAATTATTCAGGGAGCTAAATTAGCGCAAGAATCCGGAATTCCTGTCGTACTCTTCGGAACCGAGGAGGCTTTAAATGGCATAGATGAGATTGAAACAAAGTTTGTCTCTGAGGTAATTGAAATGGATGAGGATGCCGGACAAGCTGTAAGAAAGAAAAAAGATTCCTCTTTAGTCAGAGCCGCAGAATATGTTCGAGATGGGCACGCTTCAGCGATGGTAAGTGCTGGAAATACCGGTGCAACAATGGCTTCAGCTCTTTTGAGAATGGGGAGACTAAAAGGTGTCGCTAGGCCTGCGATTGCAACACCAATTCCTACGTTAGAGGGAGATCATCCGGTAATTCTTCTTGATTCTGGTGCTAACGCTGATTGCCAAGCTGAATGGCTCCTCCAATTTGCTGAAATGGGCGCAGTCTATGCACGGGATAGGTTCAAAGTCCAAAAGCCGAAGATAGGGCTCCTATCCATTGGTGAAGAGGCTGGGAAAGGTAATTCACTGGTAAAGGAAGCATTTGAGATTTTAGATTCAGGCACTTGGGAAACAAAAAGCAATTCCGAGTTCATCGGTAACGTCGAGGGACGGGACCTTATGGGCGGAACCGTTGATGTTGTAGTGACCGATGGTTTTACAGGCAACGTTGCACTTAAAACCCTCGAGGGAACGGCCAAAGCGATAGTAGCTGCATTGCTAACAGCATTTACCAGCTCAGATGACGCAAAANAAGGGTCAGAACTTTTAGCTCCGTCTCTTCTNCCTCTTTATAAGAAATTNGACCCAGACTCAGTAGGTGGTGCAGTTCTNCTAGGCATAAAAGGTATCGCTATCGTTAGCCATGGTTCATCCTCTTCAACTGCAATCTACAATGCAATCAAAACAGCAAACGAACTTTTCCAAGATAATCATGTAGCCAATCTTCAAACAGTTATGAAGCCATTAGATTGATTTCTTTGAGGCTTTCATCCCACTCTGCAGTAGATTCGCTATTATCAAATTGCAGATGAAAGACAGGANAATATGCCAGCCGAAACTCACATGGAACAAGAACCTTTAGGAAGAGAAGCAATACTGCAACTAGTCAAGGATCGACTAGGAGAAATTCTGGAAATAGATCCAAATACCGTCAACGAGGGCGATTCTTTCGCAGACGATCTTGACGCAGACTCGTTAGCACTAATAGAGCTCGTTGAAGCAATAGAAGAGGAAATAGCAGAAAGATCTGTTGATTTCAGAATTGACGATGAAGATCTGGAAGATCTAAAAAGCGTCAGAGATGCTGTTGACTATGTGTTCAGCCGATTGAGCTGATCCTTCCTTGATATCCGACCAGACTANAGATTTCGCTAAATCAATCAACAAGNAATTNAATAANCTTCAACTTCTAGAAGAGGCTTTGACTCACAAATCATGGTCAGCTGAAAANGAAGGTATCAGACCCAATGAAAAATTAGAATTTCTAGGGGATTCGGTGTTGGGTCTCATCGTAACCGAGTTTATTTATCTCAACTACCCGGAATTATCTGAAGGGCAGCTTTCACTTCTAAGGTCAGTTGTAGTCGGGAGAAATTCACTAAAGGAAGTAGCAAAAGAACTCAATCTCGGATCCTATCTCAAGCTTGGGAACGCTTCCGTGTCNCCAGCCCTGCTTGAGGATGCTCTCGAGGCAGTAATCGGCGCTTTGTACCTTGATAGCGGTTGGGAAACAGCTAGAGAGTTCGTCCTTGAAATTTTGTCAGAAAGAATTGAAGAACACTCAAAGAAAAATAATGAAGATTTCAAAAGCAGNCTCAAGATGATTTTCGAAAGACAATCTCTCGCACCTCCTCGTTATAGCATCCGTTCAGATGGCCCTGACCATCAGAAGCACTTTTACGCTACCGTACAAATTGGAGGCGAGATTATAGGAAAAGGAGAAGGAAGTAGTAAGAAAGAAGCAGAACAACAAGCAGCAGGAGAAGCTCTCAAAGGGTACGCCGATGAATAACTTGCAAAATATGACGCTAAAATTGCAGATGTTTAGAAAGCATCAGTACAAATCATGATCGAACTTCCAGAAATAGAAACAATCCGAAGAGACCTTGAGCGTGATTGCGTTGGAAAGAAAATTAAATCTGTAGAGGTTCTTAAGGCAAAGATCGCTGGAGGTCCGAAATCTAAGGCGTCAATTGAACAGGAACTAGATCAAGTAAAAGTAGAATCAGTNAGCCGAATAGGCAAATATCTACTTTTTGAATTATCTAACGAGAAGACGCTAGCCGTTGGNTTAGGCAGCGGTGGNCAAATAAGAAGAGTTCCGAATAAAGCCGAGCTTGATTCNAAAACACAAATGGTTGTTACCTTCACCCAAACGGGACAAATGCGGCTTATAGACCACAACGGAGAAGCATCAGTTTCCCTGCATGAAACCACCGAAGTAATTGAGGATAAACCTGAGCTACTTGAACTTGGAATCGACCCGATTGAACATTCTCAAAGGATTACCTGGGGAGACTTCGCTCACTATCTCCAAGCCAGAAAAGCAAAGCTTAAAACGTTACTCATAGATGACTCTTTCGTTATAGGTATCGGACCTATGTACGCTGACGAAATTTTNTTTGAAGCTGGCTTACGATANGACCGTATGTCNGATTCTCTAACAACAAATGAAGTACGCCGACTNTGGCAATCAATTGTTCAAACCGTCTACGATGCTGTCAAATATAGAGGTTCGAGCGTTGATGGAAGTCTCTATACAGATACAAACGGAGATCCTGGTTCATTCCAAGATCACCATTCTGTATATGAGAAACATGGGGAACTTAGTCCCAGATCAAGGAAACCGATAGCTAGATCAAAGTTCGGCGGAATCTGGACGTATTATTGTGAGCAAAGCCAAGTGTAAAACAGCAAAAAAATAAACTACAAACGTGTAATTTGCTTCGAAAGCGACTAGTTTCACTCTGTGTTCTTAAAATCAATGACNCTTAAAGGATTCAAGTCATTTGCTGAATCAACGACCTTAGATTTTGAACCTGGAGTCACTGTGGTTGTCGGCCCTAATGGCAGTGGGAAATCAAACGTAGTCGACGCTGTTGCATGGGTCCTCGGGGCCCAAGCACCTGGAATAGTGCGCTCTCAAAAGATGGAAGATGTAATATTTGCGGGAACNGCCAAACGAACCGCTCTTGGACGCGCAGANGTTTCGNTAACAATTGATAACACAGCTAAAATNATNCCACTTGATTTCAATGAGATAACTATCAGCAGAACTTTATTCCGTAACGGTGATAGCGAATACGCTATGAACAGCGTTCCTTGCCGCCTACTAGATATCCAAGAAATGCTCAGNGATTCAGGAGTTGGNCGTCACCAACATGTAATTGTGTCTCAAGGTCAGATCGATGCTGTCCTCAATGCAAAACCGGAAGATAGGCGCTCAATTATCGAAGAAGCTGCCGGGGTTCTCAAGTACAGAAAACGCAGAGAGAAATCAGAACGCAGGTTAAATTCCACCGAAGAAAACCTTACTCGCTTGCAAGACCTACTCAGAGAGGTCAAGAGGCAGCTAAAGCCACTTGAACGTCAAGCTGATGCAGCCAGACGGCATGGGGCATTATTTGAGGAACTAATGACCTTAAAGAAGTACCTAGCTGGAAGGGAAGTTACCTCGCTACGCGAAGGGCTTAACGCTATCCAAGTAACCAAAAATGAATTATCTGCAAATAATAGGAAGTTGAAAAGCGAATTAGAGTCACTAGATACCCGAATAGAGCAAGCAGAGAATGCACTCGCACAACACGGCTTTGATGATGGAGCTGATCAATTAGCTGACCTAGAGAGAATGCGTGAACGCTCAAAAGGTTTGAAAGCACTTTTGACAGAAAGATTATCAAGCCTTAGTCAGAAACTGGATTCTCAAATAGATCAAGGGGTAGTNGAAACCCTNGATGCNGAAGCAGCGAGACTTAGANNACAGCTAAAAGAAGTTNAAAATTCAAAGTTTGCCTTAGAGCCAGAGACAAAAAAATTAGATGACGAAGAGAGTGCCTTTAAACTTCAAAGGTCTGAATTCCAAGGACAAGTCTCGTTTAAAGAGGATAAAGCAGGAAATGCAGCAGCGGAATCCCGAGGTCAGCTTGCCATAATCAACGCAACATTAGATGATTTGCAGAGCAGAATAAGTCTTNCNGNAAATGAAATCAANGAAGTAAAAGGGAAAGTAAANCAATCTGAAGAAATCGCTNGCGGACTCAGNATCCAAGTGAACGATATTGAGAAATCGTTGCAGNTACTTGAGCATGACTCTGTCAGCATTGATAACGATATTCAGTTCCTGCANACANAACTCAGCGAAGAACAAGCCCACTATTCTGAGACTCTTCTTGAAAGCAAAGCTTGGATAGCTCGATCAGATGCTTTGTCGTTGNCTCTTGAAGAATCAAGAGAGAAAAGCGGAATTGAAACTATTGAGGAACTTAATGGTGTCCTCGGGACNCTTTTGGANCTAATTGAGATTGATCAAGGGTGGGAAGCNGCTTTGCACGCCGCTATCGGAAACGCAGNAACGTCCGTAGTGGTCCGAGATATTTCAATTGCAGAACAAGCACTGCGGAAATTGCGCTCAGAAAAGCAGACAGGAAACGTGATTATCCCGCCAGCGAATAGAGATGCCAGTCTTGAGCTTGATTCCCCTCTTCGTGCACGTGTTCGTTCAAGCCAGCCTGAAGCTAATATGTTGCTAGATCAAATTCTTTCAGGCATTCAAGTATCTGAAAACTGGGAGGCAGCTNTNAAGANAGTAATCGACAACCCAGAAATTGAACTTGTAACTCTTGAAGGGGATTATTTCAACGGCGCTAGTTGGCATGTAGGGCCTTTAATAAGTGGGGCAACTGGAAGCGCTCTAGATGAATCTATTNGAAAATCAGAAGAANTGCTCAATGAAACAAAGCGAGCTGAAGAGGTAGTTAATCTTCGACTTAAAGAGCTTGAAACACAAGAAACCAATAGGGCAATAGCTCGTGAAAAGCAGCAGAGAACCCAAATCCATTTACAGGAAATCAGGGAAGCAAAATCCAGAGCTGAAAGCGACACTCGGGCACTGCACGTTGAGCTGAATAGTCTAGAGAAGCAAGAGATCTCGATGCAGAGTGAAATCAATCAACAAATAGCGCTCCAGTCCCGACTTGTTGATGGACTTCCTGAACTAGAGGATCATGAGGCCCAATCAATAGAGCGAACCAAGGCTATAGAAAACCGGAGACAAGAATTAGAAACGCTCGCCACCGAACTTGGAGCGAAGCGATCTGACATTGATGTTCGCAGTGCTTCAATCAATGAGCGAGAGAATTATCTTAAGGGTAGGTTAACAGAAATTGAAAACCGTCTTCAGGGATATACCAGCGAACGAGACCAAGCAGAGTCACGAAGAGTTACCCTAGAAAAACGCTCAGGATTAGCTCATTTCCTCAGAGGGATAGTCGTACAAAAGGAAAACCAGCTTGAAACAGAGCTTCAGGAACTCCGAGAATCGCGCTCAGCTAAATCACAATTGGCTCAGGAAACGATCTCACAACTAGAAAAACTTAGGCTAAATAGAAGCAAAGGGGAGAAGGCACTATCTGAAATACGCGAAGAAACTCACAGAGCAGAACTCAAACTATCCGAATTCACATTGAAACTTGAATCTGTCACTGATTCAATTAGGAGAGAACTCGACTGTGAACCGGGCGTAGCTGTAGGAACTGAAATGCCGGTACTTGAAGCGGTAACGCCAAAAGCAAGAGTCAGGGATCTCGAAAGAGAACTGAAAATTATGGGACCGATCAACCCATTGGCGCTTCAAGAATACGAAGAATTGAACAAAAGAAATATCTTCCTCCAAGAGCAACTTCAAGATGTCAGAAACTCACGAAAAGACTTAAATAAAGTCATAAAAAGTATAGATCAAGAAATTGTCGCNGTTTTCAGTGCAGCTTTCGCTGACATCAGTATCAATTTTNCNAATCTTTTCAGCACACTTTTTCNAGGTGGAGAAGGCACGNTGAAGCTAACTGAACCAGATAATCTGCTTNAGACNGGGATAGAGATAGAGGCAAANCCCTCNGGGAAAAATATAAAAAAATTATCGTTGTTGTCAGGAGGAGAAAGGTCCCTNACTTCCTTAGCGTTCCTATTTGCTATCTTCCGAAGCCGCCCCTCTCCCTTCTATGTAATGGATGAAGTTGAGGCGGCACTTGACGATGTGAATCTGCAAAGATTTCTGCATTTGGTTAATGAATTCCGTAATGAAGCCCAACTAATAATTGTTAGCCATCAAAAGCGAACGATGGAAACTGCTGACTGTTTATATGGGGTAACCATGAAACCTGGGGGTTCCTCAAAGGTAGTCAGCGAAAGACCGTCAGGCAAACAAGCCCCATCTTCACTGTTTGAAATGGCGGATGCCCAAAACGGCTGATTCAGAAATACCCTGGTCTAACAGGGCTCAAGAAGTGACAACTTTCACGACAGCACTATTTAGGGTGACAGCAGTAGAATAGAAGTCGAACTCGATGTGGGGTCCAAATGATCAGAAATCCAAAGGATACTGGAAGAATGAGCAGGGCTAATATGGGTNATCANTANTGGCCTTCCGATCAAGGAGCACCTTNTTCAAGTNCCCCTGGCCGAAGGGCAAATCTTCGNNAAGGACTCAGGGGGAATAGACCTGCGAAAAATACNAGAAAATACTTGCTANTNNTNGGTTGCCTTTTGACTCTGGTAACTGGNATGCTAATCGGATTCATCGTAAATTCAAGTGACTCGGGAACNGAAGCGGTTCTNCCAAATNCACCTTCTGCNNAATTGACGATTTCTGACCAGAGTGTGGACCTTGCCTTACCTAANGAGTCCGATGAACCAGTAGCNACAGTNGCAGAAACTGTTGCTCCCTCCGTTGTGAGAATAGACACAGCTACAGGTACAGGCAGCGGNATAATATATGACCAAAATGGNTCTGTTGTAACAAACGCTCACGTTGTNCTGGGGTCAGANACAGTAGAAGTACAGTTGGCTGANGGGACACGAGCGACNGGAAAAGTCTTAGGTTCTGATCCGGCAGTGGATATCGCTATTNTGCAAATTCAAGAAAATCTTAACTTCCGTAAAGCAACGTTCGCTNCATTGGACACAGTTCGNGTCGGACAACTTGCTGTTGCCATTGGAAGNCCCTTTGGACTTGAGCAAAGCGTTACAGCAGGTATAGTTTCCGCAGTTAACAGGGCAGTCCCAACTTTAAANATTGAGAATGGATCAAGAACTGTTCTTGAAATGATTCAAACTGATGCACCTATAAATCCTGGAAACTCAGGGGGAGCATTAGTTGACCGGCAGGGTCGAGTAGTNGGCATGAATACGTTGATCCGAACTGACGGAAATGTCGAGGGAAACTTAGGCGTGGGCTTCGCAATTCCGACAGACACAATCTTTCTAGTCACTGAAAGATTGATCACTGGAGAGTCGCTAGAAAATGGTTTTCTCGGGATAAGCGGCCAAGACCCCACAATAGGAAGGGCCGGAGCACTAGTCATTGAAGTTGTCAATGGTAGTCCAGCAGACCAAAGTGGCTTGCAGGAAGGTGATTTAATAATCGCCGTTGATGGGTCACCTGTCCTAGGAATGTCTGAGTTAGCAGCCAGAATACGACTTACCTCACCAGGGACAATGGTNGCTATTGATATAGTCAGAAACGGCGAGGAAATAGGATTAAACGTAGTGCTAGGAGCGCTCGGTAGTTTCCAATGACCTTTCCAAGGAACTATGAAAGAAATTACAAACGAGCTAGAAAAAACTAAAAAATCCTTCTCATTGTTTTCGAGGTTGAGAAAGAAGTCAAACTTAGACAGCCAAGTCTGGGATGATTTTGAAGAAATAATGATTCAGGCTGATGTCGGTGTCGTTACTACACAAAAGATTATTGAGAGACTTCAGAAGCACGTCCGAGAAAAGCAATTGGATACACCTGAGAGTGCTCTTGATGCACTTAAAGAACAGCTAAAAGAATCCTTGGGTAANNCCGANCAGGAACTTAATACCGAAGGTAGCCCAGCAGTTTGGATCTTTGTNGGAGTCAATGGCGTCGGCAAAACAACGTCTGTTGGCAAGATAGCTCACCTGAAGTCNAAAGAAGGNGAAAATATTGTCCTAGCAGCAGGGGATACCTTTAGAGCTGCAGCTTCAGACCAATTGGAAAAGTGGGCTAATAAATGCGATGCAGAATTCATAAGCGGTGCAGACGGTGCCGATCCAAGCTCTGTAATATTTGACGCTACTGAGCACGCCTATGCCGCAAACGCTTCGCTCGTCCTAGCAGATACTGCGGGACGATTGCACACGAAGTCAAATCTTATGCATGAGTTAGAGAAGATAGTTAGAGTAGCAGGCAAAGGAAAGGGAACAGTTACAGAAATCCTATTAGTTCTTGATTCCACTGTTGGTCAGAATGGTCTCCAGCAGGCGAAGTCATTTGCAGAGTCCGTTGATCTCACAGGAATTATCTTGACGAAGTTAGACGGATCGTCAAAAGGCGGAATTATCTTTTCAATCTATGAAGAATTAGAAATTCCTGTGAAATTTATAGGGATCGGAGAAGGGCTCAATGACCTAGTTCGGTTTAAACCAGAAGAATTTGTCGAAATGATCTTTGATTTTCCAGNGGAATCATAACTTCGTAGACTAAAAGTAAATCTCCGATAGAGGAAATATGTTTGATACCCTAACAGGCCGGCTTGGAACCATATTCAGCGGGCTCCGCAGTAAAGGAAAACTCACCGAGTCTGATATCAATGCCGTGATGTCTGAGGTACGGACAGCACTTTTAGAAGCGGACGTAAATCTCAAAGTAGCAAAGGAATTTAAGGCGAAAGTCACAGAGAGATGCTTGACCAGCGAGCTTCACAACGCACTCAATCCGGCACAGCAAGTAATAAAAATAGTAAATGAAGAATTAGTTGAGATATTAGGCGGCGAAGCATTAAGTCTCGGGTTCTCAGAAAAACCTCCCACAATAATCCTTCTTGCCGGCCTTCAAGGCGTCGGGAAAACTACCAACGCAGTTAAATTAGCAAAATGGTTTAAATCTCAAGGACGAAACCCGATGCTTGTCGGTGCGGATCTGCAACGACCTGCTGCTGTGAAACAGTTAATGACCTTAGCGGAAAGCATTGATGTCCCAGTTTTCTCCGAGGACAGCGACCCTATATCGGTAGCAAGAAAAGGGTTACAAGAAGCTACTTCTTTAGGTAAAGATGTGCTCATCTATGATACCGCTGGAAGGCTGAGCATAGATCAAGACTTGATGGACGAAATCCGTAAGATTTCAGATGAAATTAAACCTCATTATACGTTCCTTGTCATTGACGCAATGACAGGTCAGGAGGCGGTCAATGTCGCAGAAGCATTTAATGAGAAATTGTCCATTGATGCAATGATCCTTACAAAGCTAGATGGGGACTCAAGAGGCGGAGCGGCGTTATCAGCCAAGACCGTTGTCGGAAAACCCATAGCCTTCGCATCTATAGGAGAGAGAATTGAAGACTTCGAAGTCTTCCACCCCGACAGACTAGCAAGCCGGATCCTCGGCATGGGAGATGTTCTAACTCTGATAGAAAAAGCAGAAGATGCCTTCGACCAGAAGGAAGCGCAGAAGGCCGCAGATCGACTCCTAAGCGGCGAATTCAACCTCGACGACTTTCTTGAGCAGATGCAACAGTTAAAAAAAATGGGTCCTCTGCAAAACCTCGTAGGCATGATGCCAGATCTTCCGCAAGGAGCGAACCCTGAGGACATCGACGAATCACGGTTAGCGCGAACTGAAGCAATAATTACCTCAATGACTTTTGAAGAACGTGATAGACCTGAAATAATCGACGGCTCTCGAAGGAGCCGTATCGCAAAAGGCTCGGGAACGACTATCCAAGAAGTAAGCCAACTTCTGAAACAGTTCAAGGAAATCAAAAGAATGATGAAAGGCAATAAAAAGCCTCAAAATAGGAAAAAGAAAAAGTCAAAGCGCAAAAAGGGCAAACAGAATCCCAGGGCAAAGACTGGAGGCAGCTCATCGACCAATGCATTTGATCTGAGCGAATTTGGGACATTTACAAAATGATTCAATGCTTATTTGAAGAAAAATTGAAAAGTCAAACGCAGATTAACTTTTTCTCGGCACAATATGTGNACACTAAGTATGTATAGAGGTGTGTATCCATAATAAAACCGAATAGGATACGCACTGACCACAAAGAGTGCCTATTAGGCCTCAGGAAATGAGAAAGAAGAAAAAGTGGCAGTAAAACTTCGTCTTGTACGAACTGGAAAACGAAAACAACCAACCTACCGTCTTGTAGCTGCTGACAGTAGGTCTCCAAGAAATGGTCGTTTTATNGAAATAATCGGCACATATGAACCAAGGCAGGAACCATCAAGAATAAANATTGATAATGAGCGAGCCATCCATTGGTTAAGAAATGGGGCTAAACCAACAGAAAGAGTTGAGAAGCTCTTGAGAATTTCGGGTGCATGGGAAGAATTCACAGGTAAACCTTTGGAACCTACCACCTACAAAGTTAAAGAGGAGTCTGCTGTTGAGGAGTCTGCTGTTGAGGAGTCTACTGAAGCTGAAGCACCTGTAGATGAGG
>PAWI01000032.1 GCA_002713485.1 Acidimicrobiaceae bacterium | reverse complement strand
TTCGTTCCATGCCAAATCGACTTGATATTGAAATCACGAGTCAATCCGATGAGAGTTCATATACTTGGCGTTCTGCTGGTGCCAGAGAGCCTAAAGGTACTGTGCCGGCTAAAATTTTGCCAAATGATGTGTCTATCGGCGATGTTCTAAGGGTTGAAGCAGATTTTATGATTGATGGGATTGAGATAACTTCTGTTCTTCCAACTAAAACAAAAAAAGATAGCCCTGAGATATTAGAAATCTTAGGGTCTGGCAAAGATTCGTCCGGAGTAACAACTTCTTTAATTCCTAAAGGAAAGAAAAGAGGCAGAAATAATAAGAGACAACAGAATGAGAATCGTAAACCAAAAGAAAAGCGCAACGCTCAAAACAAAAAAGGCAGTCCCGAGAGAAAAAACCGTAAGCCTTACCGTAGCCCACGAGGTAAACGACTAAAAGCATCCAAGAAATACCGAAACGAGTACGTCGCTAGTTTGCCTGAAACACATAAACCCCTCGCACGTCAGCTTATCGGAAGCACCATTCCGAATCTCAGAAAAACTATTGACAAAATGGCTCTTCCCCAAGGCTTTCCAGAGGCAATTTTGGATTATGCTGAAGAATTGAACCAACAGCTTAAAATGGCCGAGTGGCTAGATAAGGCAGAAGCTATAGAAGAGAATGTAGAGTCTATTGATCTCCAAGACTTTAGGTCGGTAGTGGCTTCATCGGGTAGATGGGCTAAATCGCCTGAAGCCATAGCTGTTAAAGAGCGTCTAGAGAATAAACTCAATGAACGAATAGACTTAGATCATAAAGAATGGCTTCGGTCTATACAAGCTGCTCTCGATGACGAGAAAACAGTTCGCGCTTTGAATTTGAGTTCTCGTTCCCCCAAAGCTGGAGCGCAACTTCCAGAAATAGTCACAACTCAACTTATTGAACAAGCTTCGAGGGCCTTAAACGAACAGTCAAGTGCTTATAGGTGGGCAATTGTCCTTGAAGCAGTTGCATTCTCACCAGTTCGTGAGAAAATTAATCCTAATGGTATACCTTCAACGATAACAGATGAGATCAAGGAAACTATTGCTAAACATGGTGAGCGTGTTCCTCAGATAGCGAATCTTTTTAACTAAATTTAATCCAGTCTCTTTGATACTTCTATTAGTCTTGCAGTGACTTTAAATCTTTCAAAGAAGTTCTTCGTATGTCTGTCGCCAGGGAATGTTCTACCAAGAATCTGACTAGCTCCTTGATCTTTAGCCCATTTGATTGCTTCATCCATCATGTGTTCGCCTACACCTACTTTCCTGGCTTCGCTATCAACGTATACTTCTTCAACTCTGGCTAGTAAATTATTATCTAACGGAAATAATTGGATGAGCATGAAACCAACTGGATATCCGTCAAATTCACCTATTAAGAGTGTTTTGCAATCACTGGACAAAAAATCTTGGAAAATAACTTCCGGCGGTCCCCTTAAGGCCTCATTCGCTAGCCATATATCTGAAGCCTTATATGTAGACGCTTCTTTTCGCGATTCTTGAAAAAGCTTTTTGAAAGTATTTATATCTGCTTCGTTTGCATAGCGAGCGGATTCGAAATTAGACATAATGTGGATCTTCTATGACCATTACATCTCAGCACCGCAGTTAGGGCATGCGCCTTCTTCATCTATAGCTTTTTGGGGAACCAGAGTGAAACAGCTCTGACATAGAACTTCATCTTCTTTTGCAGAGACAAGGTCCTGGTTGTCTGGCCCTTCGGAAGATGGTGATTCACCCTCCGGCAGTTCGCTATCTTCGTCGTCATCAGCAGCTATTCTTTCTTGGAGAATAGCTGTTAAATCAGCTTCTACTTCATCGTCATCTTCTTCTTCTTCTTCAGATTCTGCCACTTGCTCTAATGAAGCATCCTCTTCAAAGTCATCGTCATCGTCCTCATCCTCAAATAGTTCACCATCTTCAACGTCTTCAATCGCATCATCTTCAGGGTCAACGCCATCAAGCTCTGCTTCTCCGTCATCAAGATCAGCTTCGGTATTATCCAGTTCTTCTTCTGCATCAGATTTTTCTTTAGCCACAATGCATCCTTATTAATAGGCTATTTAACGAGGACTATAGAGCTTTTCTTGGTCATAGCGGTGTTAATTTGTGTTTTATTTTGTAGATTGNCGCTTTTCCTGCGCTCGTCGCTCACTTTGNAGACGNTCAAGGTCTGTTTCATCAGTGTGATCAACGAATTTCATCATTTCTGCTATTGCTGTATGCCCTGCTTCTTCAGCTATGAGTCGATGCATTTCTTGTCCTACTTCTCGGTACGAGGGGTGCCCTTGTGGTGTAGTTCTAAGTTCAATTAGATGCATAGCTGACCTAGCATTTATGTTCATATTAAAGCGAATTTTATACGCCAAACTAATTGCATAGGATGCTTGATCAGGGAAATCGTCAACAAGCAAGTCGTATAAGTCAGCTGATCTGTGCATAGCTTCCTCGTAGACTCCACTCATTCCGGCTGCTTCTACTAGAGGAGAAGAGATATANCCATGNTGCGGGCTAAGCTTCTGCCAATCCATGGATAACATACGATGACGTTGCAGGTCACGNAAGGCTCCNTAGTCCACTAGAACGTCAAATCTGTAGAAAGGGCGTTCGAGCGCTCGACCTGGNTTATGACGACGATTCCTTCGATCACCTACGTAGGCACGAATAACAGCCATTCGNTCCTCATGGTTCATCGCNGCTACTCTACGNTCAAGTTGNTCTTCTGACATTGTAGAATGTTGATACATCATTGANGCAACCATTTTGATTTCCCCTTCTGGGTCAAAATCAACAAGCCTAACNGTAGGCGAAGGATCCACTACNGATCCCTCTGGAAAGAGAGCTGATACTACATCTGCTGTATCTTCTCTCGTTTCTTCTAAGTAACCACTCCAGACTACTCCCCTATCTTCTCTGTCAACTCGCTCAAGGAACGATGGGATGACTTTTCGTAACTCTTTAAGCATTAGATCAGCGTAATATCTTGATTCTGGCAATGGGTGAGATCGCATTCTTAGTAACAAAGCCTCGTATGCTTGGCCTGTTCCGTATATTCCTACGTTTGACAAAGAAGCTGCAGGCAAAAGGCCTCTAAGAGCATCAAAAGCTTTTGCTTTGACGGCCTGTCTATAAACAAAGTCCCCNTCGTCAGGGTGTTTAGGAAATTGTTCGCGAACGAATTCTTGCATCTGAGGAACTAAGTGAGCGTATGTATCAAAGATGCGGTCCATGTCACCGATATATCTTGCGCCGTANGTTGATTCCATTATTTCAGGNTCTCGGAAGTAGCGGTAGCGCCCACCGAATCTAGAGTCATANGAGATATACCTNGTTGATTGCTCAAGGTAGCTCATTAGTCTCCCCCATTCGAGAACCTTGGTCAGGAGATTTGAAGCTTGTTCACAAGCTAAATGCACACCACCCAGTTGTGCTACTGAATCATCACCATATTCGAAAAATATNCGGTGGTAGAGTTTTTCAGCATGCTCNAGTCCGATGGTAGCNTCTATNGATGCATCTCCNGATATATCTAAGTCACCNAGAAATTCGTCTAGGAAAAGACGTCNCAAGCTTTTTGCAGATCGGCTATATCTAGCAAATAGTGCTCCTTTGACTACNTCCGGTAAGTTCACTAAAGCGAAAACAGGNTGGTCAAGGTTCGTGAAATACCTGCGTAGGACATCCGATTCTTCGCTTGTCCANTCTTCTGCAATGTAAACACTCACGACAATTGAGATTAGGCTTTATAGAGTCACAATATGCGGACTAAGCAAAATTATTCTCAGTCAACTATTACGCCAATCGCATGAGGAAGAACTTGCATATAGTAATCGTTGCATTGGATTGATCTACCACCGTCAATTGAAAGTCTCATTGGTTTTGAGAACTGCCCCTTATGATCTTTTTTCCTTATAAGTTTGATATCCGGGTGAGGAACATGATCGCCACTTTTCGAACGGTTATAAGCAATTAGTGATTGACGGAAAGTCATTTGAAATTCAACGATTTCAAAAATTCCATCGGCAGGATGACCTTTAGGTACAAGNCGTTTATTGGANACTATTGGCGAATTTATAACCCAGGTTGATTTCCACGGTTTTAGTCTTTCCGACATTCTGCAATGACTTGCAAAAAGATATTTCCTTTGGTTTGCGTAGATTTCCCCTAAATCAACTTGTAGGCAAACTGCTTTGTCNGTGTTAGTAAGATCGATTAAACCGTTGCCTCCAAGCGATGCGTAAAGGTTACCTCCTTGTAATCTTATTAACTGCTCTCCAGATTGATAAAGGNAGCAGATTTCTTCATCTGANGTAGCNGTTTTTAAATTNTTNGGNATTTTTATTGATTGTTCCCAATTTCCTAAGTAGTCAAACGATTCGGTGCTNTTAGACATCGTNGTCTTTTCTTAGTTTTTTTCGCTTTAACAACCAGCCATACAAAATCGAGAATTCGTAGAGGGCATACATAGGNGCTGCNAGAGCTATTAGNGAAACTGGATCTCCACTTGGAGTAATAATTGCAACGATAATNACTATGANCACGACTGCATAGCGCCATTGTCTTCTTAATGTTTCGTATTGGAGGAAGTTCAACTTTTGCAAGGTGATAAGGACAACTGGAAGTTGAAACCCCAGTCCAAATGCGATCATCATTTTTACGATGAAGGCTATGTATGCGCGCGCCCTGAATTCAGTTACTAGGTCTGTCCCGCCAACAGTTGTTANGAAATCAAGTGCTCTTGGTAGTGTGATGAAAGCAAGGTAACAGCCAAGTGAAAACAAACACGCNCCAAANGCAACCATTAATAANCCTTGGCGNTTTTCATTTCGGTGTAANCCNGGACTAACAAAGCGCCAGAATTGCCAAAGCAGTATCGGNAANGATAGNGCTATGCCAGAATATGCTGNGATCATAAAACGNGTGTTCAATCCCTCGAGCGGTTCGTCTATGCGAAGCGTGCAATCTCGGCCAAGCGTGTCACAATATGGTTCTAAAATAAAATCCAGAATTAATGGGTATAAAAACCATCCAGCAACTCCGCCTATCGCTATTGCTATAAGCGAACGTATTATTCTNGTCCTGAGTTCCCCTAGGTGTTCCATTACGCCCATTTGAGCGTCAGGGTTACTTTGCTTCTTCAGCATTATCTTCCTCGTCAGTTAATGCTTCTTGTGTATCGTCGCTTTCAGATATTTTATTCTTATTCTGTGTGAGTGCACGTCCTCGTTCTCGGGCTGCACTTTCTATAGGGTCATCAAATGAATTTCTAATTTCGTCTTGGAAGTCTCGATTGAATCTCCGGACAGTGGTCGTTATTTTCCCTAAAGTATTAGCAACTTCTGGAAGTTTTGTTGGCCCAATAAAAATAACAACTACAACTAATATTACTAGAAGCTCGCCGCCGCCTATGTTGAACACCTCTAAATCGTACCCAAATGTCGTTGTTTCACAAAAATTCTATAAAAGTTTCAAGCTTCCTAAAGGCCATATTCTGATGAAGGCCCTTCCGACGACGTCTCTTTCGTCGACAGGGCCAAAATACCTAGAGTCTCGGGACCCTGAACGGTTATCACCCATAACAAAAACTTGGTTTTCCGGGATAAGGCAGGTGTTAGATTCCGATTGTGGACACAAATTTTCAATAGTAAACCCTGTTGTAACAACCCCTTCAGCAAGATAGGGCTCTACAAGTAGTTTCTCTGCGCTTCCTTCATTCTCAGTAATGTACACATTCCCTTCGGAGATCCTGA
This sequence comes from Acidimicrobiaceae bacterium, assembly GCA_002713485.1. Taxonomy (GTDB): domain Bacteria; phylum Actinomycetota; class Acidimicrobiia; order Acidimicrobiales; family UBA8592; genus UBA8592. The sequence goes on along the minus strand of PAWI01000032.1, from coordinate 13,677 downwards.
GTATTTCCCCTTCGGTTGCTATTACCCTTTTAATTAGGTCGGTTTTGATACCTGTACCATTATCTGTTCTTTTAAATACGATAAGGTCGCCTCTGCTAATTTCACCAAATTGATAGCTCAATTTGTTCACTAGGACTCTATCCCCTACCTGTAGAGCAGGCGTCATTGAAGAAGATGGGATGTAATATGCTTGCATCAAAAACGTTTTTATCAAGAATGCCACCAATAATGCCCCTACAATCACAGCAAGCCATTCAAGAGCTTTCCTTGCGCGATTATCTGACTCATTCACTTCAGAAGCAGCTGACTTTTCCATGTTGTGTGCATCTTCGTCAGGGTACGGATATCTCTCATAGCTTGAAGGTTCTAGTTCGCTATTAGCAGTTATCGATTCAGAGAGGGCGTCACTGTCAGCGCTTTCCGAAACCTGGTTTTCCGAACCAAACGTACTCGCCAAAGCGCGGTTGACTACGTTGTCTACCCATTTATTGTCATCTTTGCCGAAGTCATCAGTATCTTTATTCATTTAAACCGTATCTATTAAGAATTCGAGTTGCGAGATCGTATCCTGCAGCCTTAGAGACGCCTTGGCTACATTTGACGACAAGAGTTTCTTCTTCCAANAGTAATATTAGCCGACCTAGCCAAGTATTAGAAGCNACNGGAAGCATGACCTCGAGCCTATTATTTGACTTTTCTTCTACAGAGATTGTGGGGTATTTAGATACGATCCAATCATCAGATTTACTTATTGATAATGTCGCTGACTGGTTAGTTGGAAATTGAAAATCAAGGTGTATGGGGTTTTTCTCGGAATTACTCATGGGATCACTCATGTGCGCTTGTTCAATCTTCTCCTCTGTAGTTTCACCATGAGTGATCCGATCTATACGAAACGTCCTATAATCGTCAGCTTTTTCACAATACGCATACAGATATAAATATCGATCGTTTAGGCCAATTCTAATTGGGTTAACTAATCTTCTACTTGAATAATCTTCGTTGAAGGAGTAGTAAGTTATGTAGATTTTTTTCTGATTCTTTATAGAGCTAGCTATAAGGGCGTAAATTTCACTGCCACGAACACCTGGGTCAATAAGAATTTGCTCACTTTTAGCACCAAGATAATTCCCAAGTTTTTCCAATGCTGTGGTGAGCGATGACTCCTGAGTGTTCTCATTTATTAATGTCAAGAGTATCTTCCCTTTCGCTAACAATGAAAAGGCTTCTGGGTATGTTAATTTGAGTGGCCGTGAAAGATAATTTGCTTGGCTAATCCATACTTCTTCTTCGTGAACATTGACTTCTATCAAATTGTCAGGTGTGTGCGGATGCGGTCCGACAAAAAATAATACTTTTGTTAAATCGTTAATTAACGTTTCGCGAGGGTACTGAAATCTAGATGNGAGGTCTTCNACAGTGGCNCCGTTATTTTCGATTAGCCAGGGAACCATTGATACTAAGCGTTCTAATCTTTCAGTTGCTTTAAGCATGNCTTTCCTTATAATTCCNTTGTATTAGGNGTAACCGGTNTATAAGTTTCANCTTTAAGAACTCAGGTTCAATAATTTCAGCNTGGTCCAGTAGCAGTAGAACNCTATTAATAAAAGCGTCGTAGTTCTTTACACTGAATTGAGCAATACCTTGTCCTTTATCATTAATTTTGACTTTAATATCAAGATTATTCTCAACCCAGTCAATGTGACTNNTGTCAATTATAACTTTGGCCGTTACNGGGTCGTCATCGCCATAGGAAATAGCGTCAAAATTCGCTCCGGTTAGTGCTTCTGGTGTCGCGTAGTCTTCGGTATTGCCATTGATGNTAAGTTCCGCTATGCGATCTGTTCGAAATGATTTAACTGAATTACTTTGAGTCTCTCTTCCTGTTAAGTACCAATGTTCGCCCTTGAATTGCAAGAGGTGAGGCTCAAGTGTCCTCGATTTCTCCGTGTAAACAAATGAAACTATTTGCCTAGTTGAAAGAGCTTCAAAAAGATCACTCAATATGCTTGAGGCACTAAATGAAGTAGTTGTTCCTGAGCTTGGTGTCTGTTGAGAATAGCCACCAAGTTTCCTAAGTGCTTCTTCTTCAGAAATTTGGCCTATAAGGTGAATGCTATTCGCTGCAAAGTTAAGTTGAGATAATTCATCATCTGTCAAACCAAGATCTGGAAGATAGTAGGCTTTATTATCAACGAAATAGGCTTCAGCCGTCCTTTCTGATGTTCCCACTGGAATTACCTCTAAGGGGACTCCCATTTCCTTTAGAGCAGATTTGTCACGATTAAATTGACGACGAAATGCAACTAAATCATCAGGGTACATTTTAATTTTACTTCTNAGTTCCTCCGCAGTTCTTGGTGTTGATGAGTTTAGTAACTCAGCAAGGAGTTTCAGTATTCTCTCTAATTTTTCACTAGCCATANTCTCACGTTAGGTTGAAATAGAAATCTGGTTAAAGATTTTCAATTAATTTTTCTACTCGTTCGTCACTCGCAGAAAAGGGGTCTTTGCAAAGTACTGTCCGTTGAGCTTGGTCGTTTAATTTTAGATGAACCCAGTCAACTGTGTAATCTCGGTTCTTTTCCTTTGCACGTTTTATGAATTCGCCTCTTAGTTTCGCTCTTGTAGTTTGCGGTGGGTTCTCGACAGCATGAATAATATCTTCATCGCTACATATGCGTTCTACAAGATTTGCCTCCTGCAGCATATAGAAAAGCCCACGTGACCTATCAACATCGTGATATTGTAGATCCAGTAAGGCTATCTTAGGATCCGATAGATCNAGTGAGTATTTTCTGCGATAACGCTCCAAAAGATGATATTTAGCGACCCAATCACATTCCCGATTTAGGCTTAGGGGGTCGTCTCTTAGCCCATCAAGACAATGTTCCCACATCGCTAACGATTGCTTCTCTTCGGGCGATAAATCACGCCTTTCAGAAAATTTAATAGCTTTTTCAAGAAATTCTGATTGAATATCAAGAGCGCTTAGTTCACGACCGTTTGCCAACCGCACTTTTCTTCTGCATGAGAAGTCTTGGCTTATTTCTCGTATAGCTCTAATCGGGTTTTCAAGTGTCATATCACCCATGACAACGGTCCGTTCCTCGAGCATTCTAAGGATTAAAGATGCAGACCCTATTTTGAGGAACGAAGAATACTCGTTCATATTTGAATCTCCAACGATTACATGAAGTCTTTTATATTTGTCGGCGTCTGCATGTGGTTCATCTCGGGTATTGATAATGGGTCTACTTCTTGTCGTTGCGCTCGATATACCTTCCCAAATATGCTCGGCTCGTTGGCTAATGCAATATGTTGCTCCTCTTGCAGTTTGGAGGACTTTTCCTGCACCTGAAAATATTTGGCGGCTTACAAAGAAAGGGATCAGTACTTGATCATAGTTTGATATGTCTTCGTTTCGTGTCGTGCAGTAGTTTTCATGTGAACCNTATGAATTTCCAGCAGAATCTGTATTGTTTTTAAATAGGTAAAGACGACCATCAATACCTTCTTCTCTTAGGCGTACTTCTGCATTTTGTAGAAGTTGCTCTAGTATCCTCTCTCCAGCTTTATCATGGGTAACAACGTCATAGACTGAGTCACATTCTGGAGTCGCGTACTCAGGGTGAGAGCCAACATCAAGATACAACCTCGANCCATTTTCTAGGAAGACATTACTGCTTCTTCCCCAAGCAACAACTCGCCTGAACATGTAGCGGGCTACNTCATCTGGGCTTAACCGGCGTTGACCATTTGGTGAGACACAAGTAACGCCGTATTCGCTTTCAATTCCAAAGATTCGCCGTTCCATCTTCTCTCCTAGTTATAAAGTAGATGAAAAACTGTTGCCTTGTATAGCAGTAATCTAAATGATCAAATCTTCTAATTCTGTTCCNGTTATTCTCCTGAAAGNGCGACGTCCATTTTCTATTGATAACTCTGCTACTTCCAGGTCGCCTGGATCAATTTTGCGACCATCACCGCTCAAGGCTTCGATACAGGCAGATATGGATTTCGGAAGAGTCATATTCGCTTTGTATAGAGATTCAAATCTATCTAAGATTATTTCGCTTTCTCCGCCAAGGACTGCAAACGATGCTTCATCTTTGACTGTTCCATCATAAAGTATGTGGAACATTTGATTTTTTTGACTGTCACCTTCGTAATCAACTTCAGCAACGAGTATTTCTACNTCCATAGGTTTCATTTCATGTGTAAATATTTGACCTAACATTTGTGCGTACTGATTTGCCAAACTTCTGGCGTCCACATCATCGCGACTGAAAGAGTATCCCTTAAGATCAGCGTGCCGAACGCCGGCAATACGTAGTTGATCGAACTCGTTGTACTTCCCTACCCCGGCAAAAGCTATTCGATCATAAATCTCGCTAACTTTGTGCAAAGTATTTGATGGATTCTCAGCAACGATGAGAATCCCTTTTTTGTANGAGCTTGCGATAAGTGCNCGACCACGGGCGATTCCTTTACGTGCGTAGTCTGCNCGGTCTTCCATCATCTGTTCGGGGCTTACGTAAAATGGCATACTCATTTGTTGTCACCATTTCTGGATATGCGCGTTTCGATAATTTCATTGAAGATTGATGATATTTCGTTATGAGGTAACGGAGTGTAACCGTCCTTTGTTATCAGGGAGATTGTTGGGAATACATCACGAATCAGGTCAGGACCCCCCGTTGCTGAATCTTCATCAGACGCTTCAAAAATAGCACTTGCAGCTAGCAGTGTTGCGTCTTTAGCCGTTAGGTCTTGGCTGTAGCCAAGCTTAATTACTGTGGTTGCATGCAAGCTTCCTGAACCAGTTGTAGCAAATGCCCTCTCTTCGTACCGACCCCCAGTCACGTCATATTGGAATATGCGTCCCTCATCTTCTCGTGCGTCAAAACCTGCGAATAACGGAATAACAACCATCCCTTGCATTGCTGCAGGTAAATTTTGGCGAATCATAGTCCCAAGTTGGTTAGCTTTACCTTCGAGGGAAAGGGATTTACCTTCAACTTTCTCGTAGTGTTCAAGTTGCAACTGGAAGAGTTTAACCATCTCTATAGCTGGTCCAGCAGCTCCAGAAATAGCGACACCGGAATGTGAATCCGANTGAAATACTTTTTCTAGCGCCTTGTGACTAATGTGGTGGCCGCTAGTTGCCCTTCGGTCTCCGGCTAATACTACGCCNTCGTTAAATTTAACTGCAACACATGTCGTACCATGTGGCAGATTGTCGATNGGGCCATTCAAACCAAGCGGTTCAANACCGTGGTTCTTNATAAGGGAAANAAAATTTGGCCCTGGNTCATTCTCAGTTGGAAATTTTGGAAACGTCACACTTTAAGGTTACCCGCACACGTGCGTGTCAACTACTGTCCGCCCTTTTGAACATATGATTTAACGAATTCTTCAGCATTTGTTTCCAGCACAGAGTCAATTTCGTCTAATAGATTGTCCAATTCGTTTGCTAGTTCATTATTTGTTTCGGTCTGGTTAGTAGATGTATTTTCATTGTGCGAACTTTCAGTTTCTTCACCAGATGTATCTCTCTTAGAATATTCCTGCTCGGCCATAGTAACTCCTTATTTAGATATTACTTTGTAAATTTAATCAAGTCATCTATTCGATGATTCAATTTCTGCAATCAATTCTGCTGGGTTTTTAACACGGTCCAGTAGGGTTCTGAGTTGTTTTGCTGAACCCTCGTTCGGGTCGAGAATTGGGATTCGTTTAAGATGGTCACCTTCAATTCGGAACACAAGTGAATCCCAATTGGCTGAAACGATTGATTCAGGCCATCTTTGAAGGCAAATTCCTCGGAAGTAGGCTCTAGTCTCTTCTGGAGGATTGTTTACGCCTGTTGAAACATCCTGATCGGTTACTAATCGTTTCAGTCCTACTATTTCTGAAATTCTTTTGCCCTCGCGAATGTCATGATATTGCAGAGCAAGTAGTCTTACTTTCGGATCAGTCAATTGAAGATTATGTCGATCCGCGAAGTATTCAAGTAAGACTTTTTTGGCTATCCAATCTATCTCAAACCGTAAATTCTCTGGATCGGTTTCAAGTAAAGTGAGCACACGCGTCCATGTATTTATAACATTTTCNGCGATTTCTCCTCCAGTCCATTCAGCACCGCCTTTTTCAATATAGGTTTGGGCTGATTCTAGAATCTCCCACTGTGCTTCAAGTGCAGTAATANAAGACCCATCACTAAGTAAGAGTGGTTGTTTAAGGGATAGGTCATGAGAAACTTGCCGAATGCACCGAACCGGGTTGTCAAAGATAATTCTATTTTTTAGAAAATTATCTTCAATCATCGCTAAAAGAATGGAAGTTGAACCTATTTTGAGAAATGTTGCTGTTTCGCTCATATTGGCATCACCGCATATGACGTGAAGGCGTCGATACTTAGTTGCGTCCGCATGAGGCTCATCTCTAGTGTTGATAATCGGACGTTTAAGGGTAGTCTCTAGACCGACTTCCTCTTCAAAAAAATCTGCCCTTTGAGTTATTTGATAAGGTACCGATTCGTATTCAACTCCGGGAATTTCAACGCCTATTTTACCGGAACCAGTGAAGATTTGTCTTGTAACAAAGTGAGTAGTTGCATGTGTAATGATTTCGCCGAACGGGGCAAGCCGGTCAACGAGATAATTCTCATGGCAACCATAGGAATTCCCCTTTCCATCTGAGTTATCTTTATATACAACGATCTCTTCATCTGGTTCGAGGTTTTCATTTGCTAGAGACATTGCATTTTCTAGTATTTTCTCGCCGCTTCGGTCATACCTAACTATCTGTAGGGCATTGACGCATTCTGGNGTTGAGATNTCAGGATGAGCGTGATCAACGTAAAACCTTGCACCATTTTTTAGAACTGCATTCACCAGGTGGGTTTCAACCAAAGGAGGTAAAGATCCCATTGGGGCTAGGCCGCGCGCATCATTTCCCGGTGTCTCGTCTTTAAAGTCCCATTCAACTGAATNCGCTACACCGGACTCTTGAGCAAACTCNGCTTGCTTAGCGTANGCATTCACAAGAANTGACGAAGCATGAATCGGNTTTTGNTCACTTAGTTTTGGTTGTATAACGGCGTACTCTGTCTCAATACCACAAATCTTAGGAGTTGCCATTACTTATAAGTACTGACCCGAAACAGCTTGTGTGCTCTCTGGATTAGTTTCTGTGTTTAACAGCGGCCTAATCATAGATATGCGTTCGCCTTTTTTGCCAGATATCTTCGCCCAGTCGTCGGGATTCGTGGTATTTGGAAGGTCTTCATGCTCGGTAAACTCCTCACGGATCGATTGTAAGAGATCTTCAAGGACTAATCCCTTCTTGCCAGATTCAATAAGTCGCTTTATTGCATGTTTTTTAGCGCGACGTACAATATTTTCAATCATTGCTCCAGATGAGAAATCTTTAAAGTGCATCGTCTGTTTGTCGCCATTTTGATAGCTGACTTCTAAAAATTCATTTCTCTCTTCGGTCGAGTACATCTCTTCTACAGATTTTTCNATCATGACTCTTATTGCTTTGTCNATGTCTCCTCCACCGTGCTCTTCAATACAACTAGANGAAATTGGAATATCAGAGTTTAGNTANCGAGAAAAGATTGCTAATGCAGAGTCCTCATTAGGGCGATCAATCCGAATTTTTATGTCTAACCGTCCAGGTCGCAGGATAGCNGGGTCAATTAAATCTTCTCTATTGGANGCACCAATAACTATTACGTTGCTTAGTTCCTCTACNCCATCAAGTTCTGCTAATAATTGAGGAACAATTGTCGACTCCATATCTGANCTGATACCGCTTCCACGGATTCTGTATAGAGATTCCATCTCATCAAAGAAAATGATTACGGGGTGTCCTTCTTTAGACTTCTCTCTGGCTTCCTCAAATATTACTCGAATCTGCCTTTCAGTTTCTCCAACATATTTATTTAGTAATTCAGGTCCTTTGATNTTNAAGAAATAGCTTTTGTGANCTGTAGNTNCTGNAACATTTTGAACTTTCTGTGCAAGTGAATTTGCAATTGCTTTTGCGATTAATGTTTTTCCACAGCCTGGAGGCCCGTAGAGTAATATTCCCCTTGGNGTAGGTAGCTGATGTTCTGCAAAGAGTTCTTTGTGGAGGAAGGGTAACTCAACTGCATCACGAATAAGCTCAATCTTCTCATCAAGCCCCCCGATATCCTGATATGTTACATGCGGAACTTCGTAAATTAGATGTTTCTCATTTTCAGGGCTATTTATTAACTCGACGATCAAGTTTGATTTTTCTACTGTAAGTAAGGAAGCGCCTGGCCTGAGATTTTTTCCTTTCAAATCATTAGCTAAGTTCATAACCATCTCTTGATCTGCTCGACCTTTTACTAACGCTCTATCACCTCCAGTTAGAACTTCAATTAATGTCACAATTTCACCTATATGGTCATTTTTGCGATGCAGCACCACATTCAACGATTCATTTAANGCTACTTCTTCGCCTTNTTGTAGTCTTTCTGAATCTATTTCAGGGTGCAGGTTAACTCGGAGTTTCTTACCAGCTGATTCAACGTCTACCGATCCATCATCGTTTGCTTGTAGNAATATCCCATAACCAATCGGTGGCTGACTAAGTTTTTCTACCTCAACTTTAAGCGACGCGATCTGGTTTCGAGTTTCCCCAAGGGCAGTGATAAGGCGGTCATTCTCCTTTGCTGCTTTTGCGAGAAGAATTTTTGATTCACGAAGCCTTTCTTCCAGCATCGCAATTCGTTTAGGCGCTAATGAATTAGTTTCTGAAAGTTTGGCGTTTCTTTCACGTAACGATTCTATCTTGACCCGCAGGTCCTCAACTTCTATTTGAGACTGTTTCAGCTGTTGTTTCAGATCGTTGACGGACATAAATCCATCGTAGAAGCCTTCGACCGTAATAGCCATGTCTATTGTGTATATTTACTTTTTTTTAAATTGCGACATAGTTATCGTCCAAAAGTGTTTCAACATCCACACATTTCTTATAACATTTGTACATAATATGTTTGTACTTTAGTTGCGAAGGATATGAATGAAAGTTTGGATTGATCAAGATCTCTGCACCGGAGATGGACTCTGTGAAGAAATTGCTCCCGATGTATTTACCCTTCTTGATGATGGGTTGGCATACGTAGTAGAGGGTGACAAGGTCTTTTCTGATCCTGGGGGTCCTGAAGGTTTAGCAGTTGTCCCTGACGGTCAAGAAGAAGCAACAATAGAGTCCGCAGAGGAATGCCCAGGAGAATGCATTTACCTAGAAGTCTAGACTTAGGTGCCCAAATATCTTGAGGAAGTAATGAACCCGGTATGAGCTACCATTCTATGGTCAGGCCTTACTGACTGCCCTTCGATATGCCATGTTCTTGATAGTATTTCGCGCGTTTCAGTCATTGCGAAGCCCCCCTTACTCAATCTCTCAGTGAGCTTAGCCACTTGCGTAATGCTTGGTAAATAAGTAACGATGATCCCATCCTGCTTTAAGGTTCCGGGGATATGATCGATCACTTTCCAAGGCTCTGGAAGGTCTAGGACAATTCTGTCATACCCGGAACCCTCCAATCCTTCGTATGCGTTACCCAGTAGAACGTTGTAACGCTCATTGATGGATTCAATTCCATAAAAAGTTTCTACATTCTTACGTGCTCTTTGGGCGAAATCTTCTCGTAGCTCAATTCCGGTTACATTTGCACCAGATCTTAGTAATGCTATTGATAATGCTCCCGACCCAACCCCCGACTCAAGAATTCGATGACTGGGAGCAATATCAGCAGCTATGATTATAGGTCCTATATCCTTTGGGTAGATGATCTGGGCCGATCGTGGCATTTTCAAAATAACATCAGCCATAGTTGGCCGTAACGCAAGATACTCAAGTCCCCCAGTTGATTTAACAGTTATTCCTGAGCGGCTTCCAATTACTTCATCATGTGCTACGTATCCTGAATGAGAATGGAATTGCTTGCCAGATTCCAGAGTTAATAAATATCTCCGATCCTTTGAATCTATAAGTAGGAGAAGATCCCCTTCTGCAAGAATGTCACTTTCATCTTTCATAGTTATTTATTACCAAGGCCGAACAAATTTAGNGGTTTATATTGTCTTCTGAATCTGGAAGATATTTCTTTATTTTAGGGAACAATTGAATTTGAATCATGGGGTCCTTTGGTTTTTTTCTTTTGCGTTTAAAACTGCTCCTAATCAACATACTGACAACGGTAGTAACCGATGGTCCTAGTTTCTGGGCTAGTGAAAGACCGCCAGAAATTGAGTAAACTTCGTCTTTNAATTCTTTCAACTTGTTCTCGATATCTGAAGCACTTATTTTTTCNTTATTACTATCAGTCACCTATGCCTCCGAGCAGCTTTTATTGAGANTNCAGCGANTGATATCAAAGCTATNAACACGAACAAGTAAGGCATGAATGAAAACGAGTTATTAAAGAAGGAAATTTCGCTTTGAAAGAGACGTAAGAGGCCCAGTGANGCAAANGTGATACCCGTTATGATAAANATCATCCCAAGAAGTCCTAGCGACACCCATTTGACCAATGCTGTTATCGGGTCTCGAACCTCTTGCTTCGCATAGGAAATAGTAAGGGCGCGCAGTTCGTTNAATTTTTCAGTGATGATATCTTGATTATTTCTCATGGGGAAACCTGTTGTNCGCACTATNTATCATTATCATTCTGAAGTCTACTCATTGCAGCGAGTGTTTCGCGTTCAGAAGTAATGAGAGATAAAAGGATNTCAGCGCAACTTTCCGAGGACGCTGATNCGAGAAGTTTATATTTATCAAGTTGACCTAACGGTGCTATTGAACAAGCAGTATATAAATCTATTTGATCTAAGATATTGACGTTAAGACTTTCTGGCTGTACCGCACCCTTTTGGACAAGAAGAACATAGCAACGCTCCAGTTCAATTACTATTTTGTCTTTCAAATAGAAATCTAGCTTATTAATGTTTGGCAGTTTATTTACATTGGCAATGGGATATGGCTTATCAGGGAGCCACCTGTCGACTGATAGTCTGTCAATCCCTATGCTTTGAATAAGTAGCTGCTTCGAAGGAAGTTCTTCCAAGCGAATTATCTGACATAATGTTCCGCTTGAGAATCGTGCATCGTCACCACCGACCTCATGCCCTTTCTCTATTAAACATGTTCCGAAGTAGCTNTCGGNTTCGCTGAGNTCTCCAAAAAGATTAAGGTATCTCGGTTCAAAGACCCTAAGTGGTAATTGGGCTCCGGGNAAAACCACTGTCCCAAGAGGAAACATCGGTAAAGTAGTCATCTAGTNAGATTCCGTAANGGGCCCTAGCTCGNCTATGGGTTGTCCGCCCGTNNATTGACTCAACACTTCNGAAAGCCCNGTNAAAAATAATTGTTGGGTTTGATCGGCAGTATCTGTGTCATCGTAGTTTGCTATGAAAGTTATTCGTATATCGACTCCATCTGGTGTTGTGTAATAGCCGCTTAGCCCTCCCCTATCGTCTTCAAAGAATGAGTAGCCAGATAAATTTTGTTGAAAGGGCGTCCCATTTAGCTGATCATTGACTAAACCTTCAATACCGGCTACTGGTAGGGCGAGTTTAAGCGTTTCACCATGTTTGTCAGATTCAAGCACGCCTTGAATCAAATCGCAGGTCACTCTATTATCGTAACTCAAACCCGAGCCGTCTATTAGCAACAAGCCCGTGTTTGAAAGGTTATTGGCCGCAAGTAATTCAGGTATTGAAACTAACCCACTTCCAGTTGTTCCTTGTCCGGTTCTAGAGTGACCTATTTCTTTGAGCAGCATCTCAGCGGTCACATTGTCATCATTGGTAAGCATTTGTTTTATTATCAGATCAAGTGTAGGCGATTTCATAGATACCAGTTCTACTAAAGAATCTCGGTCAACGTTATTAATTTCCTTTGCTGCCTGGAGGATTATTACGCCGCGTGCTTCAAGTAGGTCATCAAAATTAGCTGCGAATCGTTTTGCAGGATTTGTGCTAGGGATTAACGGGTCTGGGTCTTCCCCTCTTTGATCTGAATAGTTTTGCTTTAACCCCTCAAAACCGTCATCTAGAAGGGAAGCAGAAAGAGAGCCGATAGACGAGGAGTCTTTCAGTTCTTGATCCCATCCAGATACAGTTCTCTCTTCGTCATATTTGCTTTCATTCACGACAACTGCCCCTTGTATGAAAAGCACGTTCATTCCAACGGTCAAGTCAGCCATTTCGTCAGCGCTTGTACGAATTTGACTGTAAGACTCTGGTAATAACTCCATGTATGCATCAGTCCGAATAAGCGGATCACCGCTACCAAAGACGTATAAATCACTACTAAGAAGATTGCCGTCTTCATCGGTTTCGCGATCTGCTGAGATTACCGTTTCATATTGATAATCTTTACCTAATTGATCTAGTGCTCCGAAAGCAGTAATAATTTTCTGGAGCCCGCCAGGATTGACTGGTAACTGGCTTTGATGAACAAACAACTGCTCTTCTTCTGTCGAAATTGAAATACAGCTGGATTCTGGAAGAGCACTCACCAGACCTTGAAGATTTTCCTGCAATTTTTGCGTTGCGAGAGGCGATGTAAGTAATTTAGGTGCTCTCCGTAGCGAAAATACTGGGGTTACTAGTTCCGACTGCTTTGGAGATTCATAAGCATCTTGTGAGACTTCTTCATACCCAAACCGGTCCTTAAAATTAATAAGCGCTATCAAAATAGCAAGAATAAGAAGCGGTGATAATAGTCGTTTCAAAAGATGGAACACCATCTGAGTCTAGTTCCAAAATATTGTATGTGTTATCAACCACCATTATCCATCGCGGAAAATTTTGTGAGAGCTTCAAGGGATCTAACTGCAGATGATGGAGAGTTATAACACATAGAGCCCAGTTCAATTAGTCTGCTAGGTCCGGGATTTGTTGAGTCAGTTATTCCAATTTCTGAAGCTACAAATACTGGTTTTTTATAATCTTTTATACCCTGCACTATTGACTCGGCATAACGCTTTTCCTGTGACATGTGAAAGTTAGCCATTCGTTCAGTTTCCTCTGTTCTAAGATGGCTTTCCAGATAACTCCGAGCAACATTTCCCTGAATTCCTAAGCCAAGAAAAATGATTGAATCCACCTTTGGATGCTTTAGAGCAACAGATATTACGTTCGGGATTGTGTCTCGCGTTTCACCCCCAGCTAAATCGATAGGGTTGCCTTTGCTCCAACGAGGCGGAAGGTGATTATCAATAGAGTCTAGTAAATTATTTGGTAGCTTCATAAGATTCAAATTGGATTTTGATATTTCGTCTGCTGTTATGACTCCCCATCCTCCCGCTGTTGTTATCACCAGAACATTATTCCCTTTTGGTAAGGGTTGCGTTGCGAAAGCTGCTGCAAAATCAAAAGCTTCTTCGGGGTCTCGTGCGCTTATAGCACCGGCTTGAGCAATAGCTGTTTCAAAGATCTTCTGATCTGAAGCCATTGACCCCGTATGACTTGCTGCTGCCTTTGCGCCGTCACTAGTTCTTCCCCCACGGACAACGATCACTGGTTTCCGTTCTGAGATCTCACTCAAAGCATTGTAAAAATCTCTACCGTCAGTTAAGCCTTCAACATAGGATATAACCACATTCGTAGAAGTATCTTTAGCAAA
>PAWI01000031.1 GCA_002713485.1 Acidimicrobiaceae bacterium | reverse complement strand
TCCCGTAGGAGTCTGGGCCGTGTCTCAGTCCCAGTGTGGCTGATCGTCCTCTCAGACCAGCTACCCGTCGATGCCTTGGTGAGCCGTTACCTCACCAACAAGCTGATAGGCCGCGAGACCCTCCCAAAGCGCCTGAACTTTCTTCACATTGCCATGCGGCATTGTGGAGGTATCGGGTATTAATCCGAGTTTCCTCGGGCTATTCCCGTCTTTGGGGCAGGTTTCTCACGTGTTACGCACCCGTTCGCCACTCTCTCATGTGACCCGAAGGTCGAGAGCGTTCGACTTGCATGTATTAAGCACGCCGCCAGCGTTCGTCCTGAGCCAGGATCAAACTCTCCGTCAAAATCTCAGATCTAATGATCTTTGAAATCAGTTGCATTTCCCTGCACTCCGTAAGGAGTTCTTGACAGGGACTGCGATTTGGAGAGCCAGGGTCGGAGGGGCTTCCTCGTTACCTGACTGGCACAAAACATGTGTCTCTAATGAGAACACGTTGTCTTTCATATTTATATATGTTGTGCGGGTACCACCTTTTTATAGGTGGTGGAATTGAAGGTTGGCGCTCGGGTCTCAAGAAAGACCTGCGCGCCTCCCGCACTGGCTTTTTCGTCCTCTCTTCCGTTTTCAAAGAGCAGCTTCGCAGTCTTCGCTGNAAGCGCTTCCGGGCGACAATGTCGGAGCCGGATTGTACCCATGATTTTTAGCTGCGAATTTGCAACATCAGGGGCGAAGGTTGAATCTACCCACAAAGTGCAGAAAGTTCAACGTCTTCTGTGTATTTATCCAGTTCTTTTTATTGTTCTAACAAGTCAAAACAACTGTCCTTAGTATCCTAATCGGAAATTACTAGAATATTCCTCTGTTTCTTGCCTTTTTGCAATAAAACGTACTTACCACCAACAGCTTGCTCGTGGCCTATTTTGGTAGAAGCAACCTTATTTCTGTTAATTGAAACTCCACCCTGCTTTACTAGTCGTCGAGCTTCTCCCTTTGANTCTACGAGGCTGCTTTGTACAAGGACTTCAAGAAGGCCNTCTTCTTCATCGAGAAGNGCTGAGTTGACTGGAGTCTCTTGAACGATCCCAGTAAGTGCCTCAAACATCTGTTCAGTTAGATCTTCGTTTCCGAAGAGTGCTTGGGCCGCAAGTTTTGAGTTTGATACTGCCTTTTCTCCGTGAACGAGCTTGGTAATCTCGTCCGCAAGATTATTTTGCCCAAAACGTCTTTCTGGTGCTTTGGCATGCTCCAGCACAATTTCAGATACTTCATCCACGTCAAGGAGAGTTAGTTGTAGAAGGAACCGCTTCAAGTCTTGGTCATCCACACGCAGCCAGTATTGATGAAACTCGTAAGGAAGTGTCAACTCCTTATCTAGCCAGATNGCNCCGTCAACAGATTTCCCGTACTTTTGTCCATCACTTCGGGTGATAAGAGGCCATGTCAATCCATAGGCGCTTGCTCTGCTTTTCCTTCGGATAAGGTCCACACCTTGAGCGATATTCCCCCATTGGTCGGATCCTCCAATTTGCAGCTCACACCCATGGTTTTCATATAGCCACCAAAAGTCNAATGCTTGNAGGAGCATATACGAGAATTCTGTGAAACTGATTCCATGCGTACCTTCCATACGGGAACGAACAGAATCTCTCGCTACCATTTGATTTATCGTGGCATGTTTGCCTACATCCCGAAGAAAATCAAGGACATTCACATGCTTTGTCCAGTCAAAATTATTCACTAATGTTGCGCTAGAAAGGTCCACTAAATTTTCTAATTGTGAACGAATACCACTTAGATTCTTTTCTAGTGTTTCTTCATCGAGGAGGTTTCGTTCTTCAGATCTTCCTCCAGGATCTCCAATCATCCCTGTTGATCCGCCTATTAAAGCAACAGGATTATGACCAGCGTCCTGAAACCTTCTGAGCATAAGAACTCCAACAAAATTGCCGATATGAAGGCTCGAAGCAGAAGGGTCAATTCCATGATAAAGAGTTATGGGTCCTTCATTGAGGCGCTTTTCTAGGGAGGAGCGTTCCGTGGTGTCTTGGATTAGTCCACGTTCGTCTAATTCGTNCAGAAAGTTAGATTTACTCATAGCTTGACATTAGACCTCTTTGCTATCAACTATGGCGTTATTAAATCAAAATCTGGAATTCTCGGGCGTTTGGCAATTGTCTCTCCGACGGACCATCATTAAGAGAGTGAACGAAGTTACCGACTCTACTCGACCTGTAAGCAACGATTCTCGCAGATTCACTTTNGGNAGGGGCATTTCTCTTCTGCTTCTGTTGATAATTGCTATCTTCTGGATCTGGGCCTTGTCCCCGCTAGCCCCAAGTGGGCATCCGGATAAACTAGATAGTTCTGATTTCGCTATACAAGCGAAAGCCCTTTGCACGGATGCAGAGAAACAACTTCAGGAAATCCCATTTGCGCTTAGTGCTGCTTCACCTGAAGAAAGAGCTGACCAAATCGATAGAGGGACGGCAATCTATCGTAATTTGCTTGCAAACTTAAGTGACATTGCCCCAGATGAAAGCACCCGAGATGGGGAATTAGTACGATTGTGGTTAACGGATTACTCCATATATCTTGATGATCGGGATAGATATGCGGAGAAGTTTCGTGATGGTATAGATGAGGCATTCACTGTTACCAAGAAGGGCTCACGTTGGGTGACCGATCCGGTTGACGAATTCGCCAAAGCTAATAAAATTCGTGAGTGCTTAGTTCCGCTTGATGTCTAAGGCTTGCTTGAAGATACTTGCAAGATCCACAATATTTGGTACGCACCGGGACTAAGTCTAAATTCGCTTAGCGTGTCAGGTCCGCATGCGCCTGTCCCTAAGCCTCGGATTGCGGCATCAATATGAACCTCAGAGTTAGTCCTGTCGCATATGTCAGATATTTTAAGGGCTTCTGTTAAATCTTTATCGTGGACATAGCTTGCTGAAAATGAATCTGCATTTGGGATATGGAATATGATTTCTTCTTCTGCCTCTGTCTTTAGCTTGAACCATTTCGTATCTTGATGGGCTCCATTTTCTTGGGGAAGAACGTAGGGGTGATATTGCTCACTAATTTGAGAGTGCCATTTACTTACAAGTTGCGACCGATAACGGTCCGGATATGACTCAAGTGGACCACGTCCGAACCACTCAAGTAGTGAGTAGTGTCCCGGCACTTCAAATTGGATACCAACTCTCGGCAGGTCATCCCATTCGTCGGGGATAATGAATGACTCTTTGAAATACATATTGCAACCCTCTACGTAAATATGGCTGGTGTGGGTTGCATTCGCGTTGACGCCTAGGTACTCATTTGTTACAAGCACTGACGCAGACTTGCCTGTGCTTTGGAGTTGATGTATCTCGCTAGATGTCTTCAGGTTGTCCAACCCTTCACTAATCCACTTTCTTTTAGCTCCAGTGACTTCGGCCATCCATCCTTGCTTAAGTCCGTCATTATCTGTTGGAGGCCTCCAGAAACAACCGTGTGGAAACTTNGAGAGTACTTCTTTACCCTTGTAATAAATTGCCCCTTGTTTNTTNGANTCTGGNAACTCAATATCAAAATTCTCTATTGCNGTCCTTTTAGGCGATAGTAGAATTGGAGTGCCTTTTCTACGAGAATGTCCCAATTCAAGCGTTGGCTCCTTTTCAAGCAGGATTTGGTCCCAAGCCACAACATGGTCTGAGTTGGTCCATTCGGGAGAGGACAAGCGGTGCCATGAAAGGTTTAGATAGACATCACCTCCTGTCAAATTTTTAGGAGTCTCAGGCAATGGCGTTTTAAATGTTTCTCCTGCTTGTGCCTCGAACATCCATTCTCCGGATTTAATAACAGTTCCTTCAACCTCTATTTGCCATTTACAATTAAATTCAGACAGGTTGCTAAATACTGATCGGTTGTTTATTACCAGCTCTTTCTCATTTGCTTTTGAAGCTGTTATGGGCCTGAAAGCCCATGCAGTTTCCGTGAGAGCTGGATGTGGAGTCCCATCGGGTGCTGTTAAACCATTAATACAGAAATTCACATCATTTGGGATGTCATCAAAGTGGCCACCGTAAGCCCAATATGGTTTTCCATTTGTATCGGTTTCTAAAAGCCCTTGGTCCTTCCAATCCCATATGAACCCTCCTGCTAATGCGTGGTGCTCATAGAATGCGTCAACATACTCTGTTAGAGATCCATTTGAGTTGCCCATTGAATGGGAAAATTCACAAAGAATAAGTGGCCTCTCATCTTGCTTCGTCTGATCCGCCCATTCAGCCCATTCTGAAATGACCTTTAGAGGCGAGTACATCGGACAGACAATATCGGTTGTCAAGCGCTCCTCATTATTTGGAGGCTGCCTACTGTTCTCAAATCCATTTGGACTGTTGAGTGAAAATCTCTGTTCTAAACCTCCTTCATAGTGAATAAACCTTGATGGGTCTTCACTTCTTACCCAAGAAGCGGCTGCAATCTGGGCCGGTCCAAAACCTGACTCATTCCCAAGTGACCACCCGATCACTGAAGGATGATTGCGGTCGCGCTGAAGCATCCGCTTCGTCCTTTGTTCGATTGCGTGATGATACCTAGGGTCTAATGCCAAAGACCTTAACCTTGCATGGGACTCACAATTCGCTTCGTCAAGCACATACAGTCCGATTTCATCGCAAAGATCAAGCACTCTGTGGTCGTTGGGGTAATGTGCTGTGCGAATAGCATTAATATTATGCAATTTCATAGATATTAATTCTTGCTTCAACTCGTCAATATTTTGCGTCTTACCTGTTACGTGATGATGGTCATGTCGGTTTACACCATGGATGATGATCGCTTTTCCATTGACACGCAGTTCCCTCTCTTTCACCTCAATTCGTCTGAAACCGACTCGCTGACTAACCACCTCTTGACATTTTCCCTTTTCATCAGCCAGTTCAATAAAAACGTTGTATAAGTTTGGTGTCTCTGAAGTCCAAGGCTTGATAGTTAGGTTCGTGAATTCAAACAATGTTCGCCGGCCGAGAAAACTATAGGCGTCAAGCAGTTCATTAAGTGGTGACGAGGAATTAGGGAAGGGAACTTTAGTATCCCCAGACTCGGCTAAAGTTACCCCTGATAGCGTCTCCAATCTTAGTTTTGAAGTCCAACCTTTTCTAGCNCCGCTTAAAAGGACAACTCCTTTCAGCATCCCATTCTGCTCTTCTGGATCGAAGTCACAGGTTAGATGGACGTCATCTATACCAGATACATTTCTCTTCTCGATCCATACTGATCTATGCACACCACCATGGAACCAGTGATCTTGATCTTCAATCCATGTCCCATCACTCCATTTGGGAATGACTAAGCACAGTGTATTTTCTCCATCTTTTAAAAAATTGGTGATATCAAATTCGCTTGGTAAACGGCTATCTTTCCCGAATCCAAGAAATGTTCCATTACAGAAAACTAAGACCATACTCTCGGCGCTCCCTACATGAAGAACATATTTTTTCTCTTTAGGNTCCAAGGAAACATTTAATACTTTCCTATACACACCAGTAGGATTTAGTGTCGGAATATTCGGTGGCTCAAGTCCACTCCAAGGCATAACTATATTTGTGTAGTGAGGTTTATCAATTTGATTTTGCCTTGTCCATGCGCCTGGAACTTGGATGCTATCCCATCCGTTTGCCTTTGAATTCTCGCTTACCATNTCAGAGGAAAGAGAATTAAATGACTCAAGAAGTANGAAATCCCATAGTCCATCAAGCATAATTCTGTTTTCGGAGACGCCTCCTTTCCTTGCCTCAGCGAGTGAAGCAAAAGATGACAAAGGAACGCTCATNGGGAGTCTATTTATTTCGGTAACCTGCGGGTCGAAAATACTCTCAATGGGAATCCTGAACACATTTCTAGTATGCCGCGTATTTTTGTCATGATTCTGCGTTATGACCTTTTGATGATAAAACAAAATGGTGGATATGGATCCTAAGATCATTGATCATGTACTTTCAACTACTCGGTCAGTTAGACTTCGATTAGATTTTGAGCGGCCTGTTGACCCCCAACTCATCTTGGATTGNATTGACATAGCAGAACAGGCGCCTACAGGTGGGAATATAGGCTCTCGTCGTTGGACAGTCATTACTGANAGNCNGCAGAAAGAACGGATTGCAGATTTNTATTTAAAGACTGCAGGAAACTGGATGATTCACGCGAGAGAACGNTTGGCCGGAACAGGTCACCCAAATGAAAAGATGTTCAATTCTGCAGCNTTTCTTGCTGAAAATTTAGCAAAATCGCCGGCAATTGTAGTGCCTTCAATAATNGGAATTCATGATAATTCAGGGCGACCAGGTTTGTTTGATTCAGTAATTCAAAGTGCATGGAGTTTCTGCTTGGCTTTGCGGGCTAGAGGTTTAGGAACTGCTTGGACAACTGCGATCTTGGCTGAATCTGATGAGCTGAAATCTTTATTAGGATTACCTTCAGCTACAACTGAGATTGCTATGTTTCCTGTNGCGTGGACGAAAGGCACTGATTTTAAAGCCGTGTCGAGAACCCCNTCACGCGAGATAACGTACTTTAACACCTATGGATTAACATTTGAGAATGGGCCAGANATTCCTTTCTCANTCTTGAATGGCCCTGGCATGGNTGTAGAGGTAGATGTCGCAGCAAGACGACAAGATGCTTGGAGTCTGNTGAGTGACATTAATTTCGGNGGGNAATTTTCTTCCGAATTTGTGGGGGCTGACTGGGATGATGGATTTACTGGTCCGGAGANAGGNGCAACCTTTACTGGGCGAAATAAGAACGANCATCTTGGGGACTGGACAGCGAANTGCGTTATTGACGTTTACGATGAAGGACGGCTTTTCGGCTGGTGCACTGGAGATATCTCTTNNCCAGGAGCTCGATGGAGGTATGAACTCATAGATTTAGGTGGATCTATCCGCATTCGGCATAGGGTAATTTTAGGTCCGGGGGAATCAGGATTGACGAGAATTATTACAGAGAAACCTGAAATGGAGTGCAAGATCATAAAGAAAAGGCTTTTGTCGCTGGGCCAAAGTATGCAGATGGTTTTGGATGGAATGAAAGCTCAGCTAGAGGGCTAGTTTAGATAGGTTCAGTTTCTGGCAATTTCACTAATGGAATAATTCTTTCTGTTTTGCCTTGATAGGTTTCGTACCACGCTCGGTCAGCGCACAGCTGATTCCATGTCTCGCTTCTTTCATCACCTTTTAGGATTTCAGGTTCTGACCAGAATTTTCCATTTTGAACTTGCACTTTCACTCTTGGATTAGCTTTCTTATCTTTCAAATTGATGAACCATGAGGGGTTACTGCTGGCACCAGCGAATGAAGCGACAACTATTCGATCACCATCAGTGTTTTTCCATGTTGGTAGGGCAACTTTATGCTCATTTCCGGTTTTCCGACCAATAGTTGTCAGGAGAACGTGATGCATTCCCGCTTGAACCCAAACAAGGTCATCGTCTGTGACTTCCATTGCTTCGACGTGCATCTTTGTCAAATCTATGATTTCGGAATGAGTTGGAGTATCCCAAACTTGATCTACATGCTGATCTGTGGGTTTATAGTGTGATCCCATATGGTCCTTATTAGAGGTTTAGGCCGAAAAGTTTAATTGCATTTTTTCTTGCAATTTTATCGATAGTTTCTTGTTCAAGGTGACCGAAAAGATCTTCAGCTATTGCAAGAGTATTTGGAAAGGTTCCGTCTTGGTGAGGGTAATCAGTTTCAAATAGGACATTATCTTCACCTATCCTTTCTAGAAGGTCAATCCCCACAGTGTCTTTAAAGAAACAGCTATAGACGTGTTTTTTGTAATAATGAGATGGGGGTTTGGGTATTCGCTTTTCGCCTTGCGCCCATTGATGGGTCTTCCATGTATCGTCGGCTCTTTCAACGAAATATGGAATCCAACCGATCTGGCTTTCTGCGTAGAGAAGTTTAAGATTTGGAAATTCTTCAAACTTTCCGGAGAATATCCAATCAATCATGGACGCTGCGCTGTTGCACACGATTAAGTTAGCGGTTACTACTGTTGGGGCTTCAGGAGAGGTCTGCACTGTTTTCGTTCCGGACCCAATGTGCATACAGATTACAGTTTGGGTTTCTTCGCATGCTTTGAGGAAAGGGTTCCAAAAGTCTCCATGAAGACCAGGACGACCAAGCCAAGCCGGCAGTTCAGACCATGCGACTGCGCGACAACCTTTTTCCGCTACTCGATATATTTCCTGAGCAGCTAATTCGGCATCCCAGAGCGGGACGATGCACAACGGGATTAGCCGACCTTCACTGGAGCCGCACCATTCATCTATCATCCAGTCGTTGTATGCCTGCACGCACAGTAAGCCAAGCTCTAAATCATCTGCTTCAGAAAATAGTTGACCACAAAATCTTGGGTAGTTAGGAAAGCACAATGATGCCTCAACATGGTTTATATCCATGTCAGCCAGACGGGCCTTTGGGTCGTAACAGCCTGTGGCTATGTCATCGTAAGTGACGCCTTCCATAGTCACTTCCTCAGGAGGAATACCTGGACAAGCAACCATTTGTTTAATCTGGTAGCGCTTATTCTCGAAATGCCACCATGCCGCCATCTTGTCGCCCGTTCCAGGTGTTTCTACCCACACACCATCATTAAGTGTCATTTCTCCTTGTGGGGCGATCACTATCTTTGGGGCAAGTTCCTTATGTTTGTTGGGCATTCTATCTTGCCAGACATGAGCAGGTTCAATAACGTGGTCATCTGCGCTAATAATCTTGGGAATCATGACGTCCTCATTCTAGTTTGGGTTTAATCCTTTTGGTAACTCATGATGACTGCAAAGCACATCTCGTCGTTGCTCCCGTCGGCCCAGAGGATATAGCTTGGTTCGAGATTGTTTGGCCTAAGAGACCTGTCCCAAACACATTCAAGCCGTATGATATCATTTCGTTCAATATAAATTTTTTCTACTGGGTAGTATGCGAATTGCCATTCGAAATCCCAATTGGGGATGTCAAGCAATATAAGCTCATCAGGCGTTTCAGGGTTAAGAGTCATTCTAAAGGATGCGCCGATATTGTGTTGATGGCCAAGTACGCTTGATATATANCCTTCAAACCGCGCTGGCTGGTCACAAGTTGAAGAGGCTATCCCATTCGTCATCTGAGCAAAGTCGTCAGGCGTGTAGCCGCATGCTTCTAGGATTCCATCAGCTTGGACTATCCCATCATATTGTGCTTGAGCGTACAAGTATGCATTATCCCGATCACACAATGGCCCTTCTTCCCATTCAGCACATGGTATTTCTGCAGGTGCAGTGTAGGTCTGGACTTGGATTGGTTTTGTATTTTTGTCTGTTGACCAGACTGCGCGAAAGGTGGAGCGGTCCTCAGGGGCCTCAACGTCGTAGTGATAATGGATTTGCATAACAAAGAAATCACCTGGATCCATTTTCAGTCCAAGTCCATCTTGGTATTGGATTGCTCCAGTTCCAGGCCCCCAAAAGGTCAAGATTTCATCACTTGCAAGACCAGTAGACCCAAAGCAACTCCAACCACCTTGATCCTCTTGCGCATCTTTCCGCTCTGCCGCTAACCGGTATTCTGCAGAAACTTTATATCCGACTAGATGATGGACAACTTCAGTTTGGTCAGGAATGAACTCGTACGCAGTCAGGTATTTTGTTTCTGTNAATTCAGGGTCATAGATAAAACAGCGATACTCATCCGGCTGGCCGATTTCTCCATCATAAAAATTATCTGCAATAAGCTCTTGATCGTATGTTTTGAGGAATGGAACGTCTCGAGTTGGTGTTAGTTGTGTAGTCCCGTCCACGTCAACTGGCGCCCCTGATTGAACCCATGCAACAATGCTCTCTCTTTGGCTGACATCGAGGCTCGCATCGTGTAGAAAAGGGACACTCAGGTCTGAAGCTGGCCACGGTGGCATAAACCCTGTTTCAACGACTGCTCCGATGGCGAATGCGTACGCCGAGACTTCTGCTGCGGTGTCGAATTTAGCGTGAGGGACGCCTGGCCCTCTGCCTGTATGGCATAATGCGCATGCATTTTGGATGATTGGCAGAATCTCATTTGCAAAGGATATGGGAGTTTNTTTGTTTTCAGTTTTGGAACTTGCTTCGGTTTGGCTCTCAGAGGACGTAGAAATTTCTTGGTTGCTATTATCAGATACAATCGGCGCTGAAGATTGGTTTGAGTCAGAGGAACATGAAATAGCCAAAGCGCTAAGACTAATTAGGACTGCGAGAGCTTTCCAATGCTGTGACGACATAGCGTTATCTTACAGGCAGGGTCAAGAGCTAACTTACATTACCTACTCCAAATTGTTCGTTAGCTATTTCAAATGCGACTTTTGCAAGGCGTAANGTACTGTNATCGGATGTAATTTGAATAAGCTCATCAAAATCCATCCACCGCATTTCGACACTTTCATGATTCTTCTGNATGCAACTGTNCTTTGGAGCGTGAATTAAATATCTCACATCAAAATGNAGATGTTCTGGTTCATCGGGACGCTCCGGTATTAGATGCACGTCGCAATCTATACCNGGAGTNAGTATTTNNAACCCTTCAATGCCCGTTTCTTCCCGAGCTTCCCGAAGCGCTACACGTGCAAGATTGCCGTCACCGTCTGCATGGCCACCAGGTTGAATCCAAATTTGCAACTTTTTATGTANCATAATGAGAATTTTCGAACCAGTGTGGTCAATAATTGCCGCTGANCCAGTCAGATGTCCATCCAAGCAGGTTCTGTGTAAAGCATCTGAATGTGTTGCGAGAAACTTAGAAATTTGAGATTTTGCGTTTTCCGAGGTTCTACTTGTTGGGAGTACAGCATTTATTTCTTTGATTGCGCTATCAAGAGATTCCGCTTTGGGTCCAATAGTCTGAGAACTTTTCCATGTAAAGGAAATAACTANCTCCTAACTTACTTGAAGATGGGTTTTTAGAAGTTCAGGTATTCCCATTGGCTTATAGTCAACCGGATCGACACAAACGTAAGAAACTATTGCTTCAAATGCACTTTTACTTGATACGANTCCGTTTGTAGTGATATCNAANCTACTGTTGCCCCACCGAGTGACTTGGGACTCTATNAACAAGTTGTCACCGAATTTAACTGGACTATGCCACGTAATATGTGCTGCTTTTAGCATAATCTCGGCTTCTAATTTCTGTTCAAAATTCCAATCNAATTCTCTNATCCAGCAGTCGAAGGCGTCATCAATGAAAGTTAGATAATGTGCGTTGTATACAACCCCTTGCATGTCACAATCTACGTACCTAATTCTTATTTGGTGTTTGTAGCTCATAGATTTTTTTTATTCATAGCGATGTTTTCCTCAAACAGTGAAAGTTGATCCTCTAGTTGCTTGACGCTTCCTGATCCATGCGTACTTTTGATATTTGCGATAACGTCGCTATCAAAAAATTTCGCTGCTTCAGCCCCAAGAAGTTCGTGACCAACTACGAGTTCTTTCAAGCTTTCGCCAGTAGATAATGCTTCTTGAACAAGCCCAGCGACTAATGCATGTGCCTGTCTAAATGGAATGCCCTTTAGCACTAGCCATTCAGCGATATCCGTGGTCACCATATATGGTGAAGTAGCCAGATCATTTAACCTTTCGGCGTTAAATATCATTGTTTCTAACATCCCGTCAACGGCAGGCAATAAGCTAAGAATTGTGTCTACAGAGTCAAAGAGCGCTTCTTTATCTTCCTGAAGATCTTTATTGTAGGNGAGTGGGATTCCTTTAAGNGATACAAGCAAACTAGTTAAGTTCCCGATTAGTCGCCCTGATTTNGCTCTAGCTANCTCCGCTATATCTGGATTTTTTTTCTGTGGCATCATTGAAGANCCCGTTGCGTATGCATCATCCAACTCGANGAAGTTGAATTCTGTACTTGACCATAGGATCACCTCTTCTCCTAAACGAGAAAGATGCACACCGAGAAGTGAAATAGCTGACAGAACATCAACTACAAAGTCACGGTCTGAGACCGCGTCTAGGCTGTTGGCAAAGAGTGTCGAGAATTTAAGTTCNTCCGCCACGCTATGAGAGTCCAATGGCAGTGAGGAGCCTGCGAGTGCCCCAGCGCCGAGAGGAGAAACGTCAGTTCTGTTTCGTGANTCGATGAGCCTCTGAATATCTCTTGAGATCGCCCAACCATGAGCGAGCAGATGATGTGCGACCGGCACCGGCTGCGCCTGNTGTAGGTGGGTGTAGGCAGGCATCATAAGACCTTCAACCGATTTGGCTTTTGCAACTAGNGTTTCTTGGANAGAAATAAGTTCGNTTACTATTTCACTACAAACACGTTTTGTCCAGAGGCGCAGATCAGTAACTACTTGGTCGTTTCTACTTCTNCCGGTATGGAGTTTCGCACCTGCTGGGGTGATTTCTGTCAAACGACGTTCNACGAGAGTGTGCACNTCTTCGTCATCTGGCAAGATAACGATACTCCCGCTTTCGATTTCTGCCATGACTTCTTCAAGACCCTTCAGGACTTCGCTTAGTTCAACTTCATCGTATATCCCTATCGTCTCTAGCATTTTCGCATGCGCTTTTGAAGCGGCTATGTCTTCTCTATATAGACGAAGATCAAACCCGATACTTGAATTCAGGTTCCTTAGTACTTCTGCCGAAGACACATTGAATCTTCCATGCCAAAGCGGCAAACCTTGTGAGTTCTGGTCTTTATCCATTATTTTTCTCCAGCATCTTATGAATCTTTAGCTCTTTTTGAGGCGAGNGTTCTTAGTCTAAGTGCATTAAGTTTAATGAATCCCTCTGCATCAGCTTGGTTATATGCTCCGTCATCTTCTTCGAAGGTTGCTATCTTTTCATCAAANAGTGATTGTGAACTTCGTCGTCCCACAATTTCAACATTTCCTTTGAAAAGTTTAACTCTTACTTCACCATTGACTTGATGCTGAGTATGATCAATCGCTACCTGCAGCATTTCCCTTTCGGGACTCCACCAAAATCCGTTGTAAATCAAACTGGCGTATTTAGGCATTAGTTCGTCTTTTAAGTGAGATACCTCGCGATCAAGGGTAAGGCTTTCAATAGCTCTGTGTGCTTTTAACATTACGGTTCCGCCTGGGGTTTCATAAGCACCTCGTGATTTCATGCCGACATAGCGATTCTCTACTATGTCTAACCGTCCTATTCCATTTGCTCCGGCAATGCTATTAAGAGTTTGGAGGATTTTGGCAGGAGTCATCTCCTCTCCATTTATTGCAACAATATCTCCTTGCTCGTATTGCAATTCAAGAAATGTAGCTTCATTTGGTGCTGCTTCAGGACTTACAGACCATCTCCACATTTCTTCCGGAGGTTGAGTCCATGGGTCTTCTAGAGGGCCACCTTCGTATGAGATATGAAGTAGATTTGCATCCATCGAAAATGGCGATTCCTTTCCTCTTTTCATTTCAACTGGGATCCCGTGTTCGGCAGCGTAATTCATTAAAGATTCTCTTGACCCAAGCGACCACTCTCGCCATGGGGCGATGACATGAATACTAGGGTTAAGCGCATAAGCCCCTAATTCAAACCTGACTTGGTCGTTACCTTTACCAGTTGCTCCATGGCTAATAGCATCAGCATTCGTCTCTTGCGCTATTTCAACAAGTCTCTTTGCTATTAGAGGTCGAGCGATTGATGTCCCTAAGAGATATTCGCCTTCGTATATAGCATTTGCTCTAAACATCGGGAAGACAAAATCTCTTACGAATTCCTCCTGCAGGTCTTCTATGAATATATCTCTCTCAGGTACCCCCATTGAGAGTGCTTTAGTTCGAGCAGGTTCTACTTCTTCACCTTGTCCTATATCGGCTGTGAAAGTGACTACATCACACCCATAGGTCTCTTGAAGCCATTTAAGGATGATTGATGTATCGAGTCCTCCTGAGTAGGCAAGAACTACTTTATTTATTTCCATAATTTTCCTTTACTGCTCTAGTCCGGATAGTTCTCGTAACGATTCAGAAAGGTCTTCCCCNGANCATNNGTGACTCGCTACNACCATGACCGTATCATCACCAGCTACAGTTCCGAGGACNGAATCCAANCCAGCTCTATCTAGTGCAGAAGCCACNACGTGNGCNGACCCTGGAGGCGTNCTCATCATGACTATATTCTGTGAGACTCCTATTTCAACGACCCACTCGCCCAAAACCCGTCTTAGATGATTTTCGTGAACATGTCTCTCACTGGGCAACTCAGGGATTGCATAAACCATTGCGCCACCGCTCACTCTGACCATAACTGACCCTAAATCATCTAAGTCTCTAGAAACAGTCGCTTGAGTTGCGTTAACCCCTTCATCTTTGAGAAGAGAAATAAGTTGCTCTTGAGAGCTAACAAAATTCTCAGCAAGTAGCTGCGTTATGAGATGTTGTCGTTGCTTCTTTAGTGCCATGCTAAATCTCTCCCTCCTCTAGTAAGAACATCAAAGCTCCTCTGGCGGAATTCATTCTGTTGGCTGCTTGTTTCCATATTCTGCTATTTGGGCAGTCGAGAACTTCTTGAGTGACTTCTTGATTCGGGTGTGCTGGAAGACAATGCAGGAATATAGACTCCGGATCAGCCAAAGAAAGGATTTCCATAGTAACGGTGAAACCTTCAAAGTCTCTCAACCGCTCAGTGCTTTCCTTTTCTTGCCCCATTGATGTCCAGACGTCTGTGTAGATAACATTTGCACCTTTAACAGCAGTTGCAGGTTCATCAGTTTGAAGAATCTCTCCACCAGCGGCTTTAATCCTTTGGATTGAACTGTTTGTGAATTCGTAACCATTTGGAGATGCTATTCGAAATTCCATTCCTGCCATAACGGATCCAATAGCGAGTGAACGCGCAACATTGTTCGAATCTCCTATATAAGCAATTTTAAGACCCTTAAGTTGATTAAATTCTTGTTGTATCGTCAGTAGGTCAGCTAGAGCCTGAAGAGGGTGTGCTTCATCCGACAGCATATTTATCACCGGCACGAGGGAATATGTTGAAAGCTCAACGACAGTTCTGTGATCGAAGACGCGAGCTCCTATGACTGAATGGTAACAAGAGAGTGTTTTGGCAACATCACCGATGCTCTCTCTTTCACCGAGGCCTACTTCATCAGGTCGTATTGTCACTGGATGACCGCCAAGTTGCACAATTGCCATTTCCATTGAATTACGCGTTCGGTTGGAAGGTTTCTCAAAAAGTAAAGCANCTCCTTTCCCAGTGAGTTGTTGTCCTGTGGGTTGACCGGACATCTCAAGAATCTTTACTAAATCGTTTTTGCTAAGATCATCAATCTCAAGTAGGTGCTTAGCCATTGAGTATCCCTTTCATTATCTGTATTGCTTCTTGAATCTGAGCAATGGATGTAGTNAAAGGAGGCGTTAATCGCAGTGCTGTAGGGGTGATCGGATTTATTAATAATCCATCCTGAGAAGCTTTTGAGGCCACATCCTTACTTATTGCTTCGTCAAGCTCAACCGCAAGCATGGCTCCATTACCACGTATTGAGGCTACATGTGGCAACCCGTTAAGGCCTGCCCGTATATCTATCTCAATCTGTCGAGCTTTTTCGGGGTAATTATCTCTCTTCATTATCTCNAGAACTTTTCGCGCAACTGCTGTACCGAGTGGATTCCCTCCATAGGTACTTCCATGATCACCTGCTGAAAAGGATGCGGCTAATTCCCGTTTGACCCATACTGCTCCTATTGGAAACCCATTTCCTAGTGCTTTAGCTAAACAGACAACGTCTGGATCCAGGTCAAAGTGCTGGAATGCGAACCATTCTCCCGTTCTGCATAGTCCGCTTTGAACTTCGTCGACCATGAAAAGAATATCNTGACTTCTCGCAATTTGTTCCGCCTNTGTGAGGTATTCATGAGAATGAGGCCAGACNCCGCCTTCACCTAAAATTGGTTCCAGATGAATCGCTGCAGNATTTTCGCCTACGATTTCTTTNAGAGCTGACAGGTCACCTCTTGCTACATGTTCAAAACCTTGAGGCATAGGAGCGAATGGCTCATGTTTATGTGGCTGACCACAAGCTGCAAGAGCTGCAAGAGTTCTTCCGTGGAATGAATCAGCTGCAGTTATGACGGTGAATTTATCTTTCGATGTTGCTTTCCGAGCGACTTTAAATGCAAGTTCGTTAGCTTCTGCTCCAGAATTGCAAAAGAAAACCTGTCCCACCGGATTGTAGGTTTCAGGCTCTGGATCGTTGATTTTTCCTGTTATAGCTTTATCAATTTCTACCGCTACGTGGTGGGCATGCTCGGTAGCCCAATAATTAGAGACCTGGGTTAATTTACTCGCTTGTTCTCCTATTACTTCTGCGATTTCAGGATTTGCATGACCTAGCGATTGGACTGCCAACCCTCCCACAAAATCTAAATACCGTTTCCCTTCGCTATCCCACAGTTCTGTTCCTTCTCCTCGAACGAACATTATGCTTGGAGCCGCATAAGTAGGCATGATAGGACAGTTTCCTAGAGCCCCCGTATCTCCCATATTCTCAAGATGTGATGACATCTACTTCTCCTCAACAATCATTGTTCCAATTCCTCCATCAGTGAAAAGTTCTAAAAGGANTACATGAGGTATCCTGCCATCTAGCAAATGGGCACTTTCGACTCCTTGGNNGAGGGCATTAATGCACGAATCTATTTTGGGTATCATTCCATCCGATATTTCTTTCGAANTGAGCATTTCTTTGATCTTTGGAATTGTGATACTCGAAACTAGGGTACTTACATCGGTTTTGTCTGAAAGTAACCCTGGGACATCCGAAAGATATATAACTTTTTGAACCCCCAGTGCACCGGCTATCGCCCCTGCGGCAGTGTCTGCATTTATGTTGTAGCTTTGTCCTTTATGATCTATTCCCAGTGTTGATATAACTGGAATCTCACCATTCTTGATTATCGCCTGCAGGGGTTCGGGCGCTATGCCAGTTACTTGCCCAACGAAACCCAAGTCATGGTTTATATGAGTAGCTGAGATGAGATTTTCTGACTCTCCGCTTAACCCAGTGGCCCGTCCACCTAAAGATTTTATTGCCGCAACTATTTTTCTCCCAACTTGATCTTTCAGGACTCTTTTAACGACTTCTAAAGTCTCTTGGTCTGTTACGCGTAACCCATCAATGAACTTGGTCTCTTTGCCAGCAAGTTTCAATTCTTGCCCGATTTGAGGACCTCCACCATGAACAATTACAGGCTCAATTCCGACCGAATGCAGTAGAACCACATCTTCAGCAAGTCGATCAAATAAGTTCTGATTTACAAGTGTACTTCCCCCAATTTTGATGAGGACTACTCGCCCAGCGAAACGTTGTATGTAAGGTAGCGCTTCTATCAAAATCTGCGCACGATCCTCTGGTGGATAGTTCTTTATTGCTAGATCTTCCATAGCGTTCCTATGACCTGTAACCTGCGTTAATTTCTATATACCGTTCAGTTAAGTCACACGTCCAAACAGTTGCTTCGCTGGTTCCAACGCCTATATCAGCATGGATTTTTACCTGATCGTTTTTGAGGTGCTGTGTAGCTCTTTCCTCACTGTAGGAAGGGTTTTGCTGCCCCTTTTCAGCTACAAGTTCGTCCCCTATCCAGATTCGGAGAAGGTCTCTATTTGCCTTTTCTCCAGATTTTCCAATAGCCATGACAATACGACCCCAGTTAGCGTCTTCAGCTGCAATTGCTGTTTTCACCAAAGGCGAGTTAGCTATACTCTTTGCAATGTTATGAGCAGCATGATCAGTTTCAGCACCTGTGACTTTTATCTCAACAAACTTTGTAGCCCCTTCACCATCTTTGACAATTTGATGTGCAAGGCTTAGGAATACAGTTTGAAGAGCAGAAGAGAATGCCTCTGAGTTCTCTTCCCAATTTCCATTTGATTTCCCAGTTGCGAAAGCTAAGACAGTATCACTGGTTGATGTGTCTGAATCTACTGTTATGCAGTTGAAACTCTCGTTGACACCTTCTTGAACTGCGTTCTGTAGGTGGTTTTGAGTTATTGCAAGATCAGTAAAAATGAATCCAAGCATCGTTGCCATATCTGGTGCGATCATTCCACTTCCCTTTGCTATTCCTACGACAACTGCATCTGTGCCATGAACTTTTGCCGTTGCTCCTTTGGGGAAGGTATCAGTTGTAGTTATTGCTTGAGCAGCTTCCAACCATGCTGCCGGTCCTGACTGTCCTAGCTCCTTGGACATCTGCCCAAAGCAGCTCGTTAGTTCGTAGGGTTCAAAGGTCTCGCCTATTACTCCNGTAGAAGCGAGATAAATGTGTTCCTTCGGGATCGAGAGGATAGTTGATAATGATGTTGCTGATTCCATCGTTATTTGTTCGCCTTTACTCCCTGTAAACGCGTTTGCATTACCTGCATTGCAAACTAGTGCTCTTGCTTCGCTGTGTTCAAGGTTCGTCTTGCACCAATCCACAGGCGCAGATGGACATAGTGATTTTGTGAAGGTACCGGCTACTGTAGTTCCTTCATCCATTGTAAAGAGGCACAAATCATTTCTGTTTTCATATCGCATTCCGCTGTGAGCAACTGAAATTTGAACACCCGGGACATTCGGCATTTCTGGGAAACTCTTGGGAGCTAGAGGTGAAATAGGCATGATCTTATGGATAAAGGCCTGCTATCGGGAGTCCGAGCTTTTCNTCAAGGCCCATCGCTATATTCGCATTTTGTATTGCCATTCCNGATGCCCCNTTTACAAGATTGTCTAAGGTNACGATGGAGATCAGAGTTTNGGTTCGTTTATCGACTCGGGCCGTAATATGAACCATGTTTGACCCTAGTGTTGATTTCGTTGAAGGCGGATTCTCCGACACGTAAATAAATGGCTCGTTAGAATATGCTTCTTTTAGAGTTTCAATCGCACTTTCNGTATTCGTTGGGGAAGCAATATTCGCATACGATGTTGCGATGATACCTCTGCTCANTGGAGCAAGGTGAGGTGTNAACAGTACGNTTGTCTCTGTCCCAGTATATGTTGAAAGTGCTTGCTCTATCTCTGGCGTATGCCTGTGTGTCAGCAAACCATATGGTGTTACGTTTTCGTCTACNGCACAGAAGGTGGTGTTGTCTTTNGGNGGTTTTCCNGCTCCNCTCACACCNGTAATTAGATTAATGACGATTGACGAGCTNTCTATCACCTTCTCCTTTAAAAAGGGGGCGAGGGAAAGAATAGAAGCGGCTGCGTTGCATCCNGTGGCTGCGATTAGATGTGCATCCTTGATTTCATCTCGAAATAGTTCTGGTAAACCATAGACAGAGCTAGCGAGGTGTTCAGGGCAGATATGTTTCATGTCATACCAGTCCAAATATGCCTGAGGGTTCTTGAGTCTAAAATCAGATCCGAGGTCGATAACATGACCTACCTTTCCNAGGAGATCAGGAACAATAGTTTGACTCACGCCATGGGGNAATGCGCAAAATACGGCGTCCAGTCCATCCATCAGGTCAGGTTGCATGGTTTGGTAGGATAAATCTGGATATGCGATGGCGAGGCTTGGATAGAGTTCATGAACTCTGTGTCCAGCCATAGTATCTGCAGTGACTACTTTGACCNGAANATCAGGGTGGNCACTGAGGAGNCGCAATAATTCGACGCCTGTGTATCCAGATGCTCCTATTATTCCTATTTGCTTCATTANATTAGTCTATACGTNTTTTGCATATTTATTCNTAATTACGAATATTTATTCATTCACGTAGTTTTGAACCTGTTCTTTTCTNAACTTCATCAATGCATTCTTTTCTCAATGCGCTGACCTCACTATCGGTTAAAGTTCCTTCGCTAGATTGGAAACGTAGGCTATACGCAAGACTTCNAATTCTCTCGTNACCANTGTCNCGGTTGTAGGAGTCAAAAAGTTCAAGACCCACTAAATAGGAACCCCCAGCTTTCCTNATGCAACCCTCTACAGCGGCAGATGTAGCGCCCTCTGGAACCTCAAATGCTAAATCGATATCACTTGATGGATACTTCGAAACTTTACTGTATCTTTTCTTACCAAATGAACCTGAAAGAATTGACCCAAGGTCTATCTCAAGCCACGCAACTGAACCGTCAATCCCATAATTTTGCAATACTCTTGGGTCCACCTCGCCTACCACTCCTCGACTTTGGCCCGCTATGAAAACCTCAGCAGATCGANCAGGATGCAAACCAGCTATTTCAAGTTCTTTAAGCTGCATATTCGGGAAAACCATAGTGGCACTTAATAAATCAAGTATGGCCACTACTGAGGTTGCATCTCCTTCGGCAATTGAAACNCATAAATATTCCCTCTCGTCAGGNAAAATCTGATCACTGGNGNTTGGTAGANATACGTGCCCTATCTCAAAAAACTTCAANCCCNTTACTCGATGTGATTGATTATAAGCAAGGATTTTNAGTTGACCTGGCAAAAGNGAAGTCCTTAGNAGCGACTCCTCTTGAACAAGTGGATTTGAAATCGAAATGGCATTATCNGAAAGNCCAGCCTTTTGTAAGTCGCCAGGGGCAAGAAAAGGCATTGGCATTGCTTCATCACATCCTGCGCCAATGAGTATCTCCCTTACCATCCTTCTACCTTTTTGGAAACGACTCAATTGCCCTGTGTAGGGGCCACGCGGAACGGTTCTNTTTATTCTTTCATATCCAAATGTTCTAGCTATTTCCTCCGCCACGTCTGTTTCAGTTTGTGTATCCCACCTCCAAGTAGGCACAGTCGCCTCCAGGTTTTCTCTGTTTGCCGTAACACCAAAACCAATAGATTTGAGNAAATTGNTCATTGTTTTATCATCAATTGATGTCCCNAGGAGCCGATTTACTTTTGTTGGGCGCACAAGAACAGGGCTTGAATCAGGAAGGTTTCCTTCCTTTTGNAAAAGTTCTAGTACCTCCGGTTCAGATGCCTCGCTTAGNAGCTGNACTACCCTATATATGGCACGTTCCATNTTAATCCCATAGTCCGCCCCTCTTCGGAAACGCATNGAAGCTTCACTCATCAAATTAAGNTTTTTTACGCTTCGGGAGATTGATGGTGGGTCCCACCATGCTACTTCAATGATTATCTCTGTTGTCGACGACGAAATCTCACTGCTTGCCCCACCCATAATTCCAGCTATACCAATAGGGTCGTCATCACCGTCAACGATAACGCCATCAATATCAGTCAGCGAACGTTCGATGCCATCAAGTGTCATTATACTTTCGCCCGTATTTGCCCTACGAGTACCTAACCGATTTCCTTTAACTTTCTTAAGGTCATATGTGTGGTTCGGTTGACCCAGTTCGAGCATCACATAATTTGAGATATCTACGACATTGTTTATAGGCCTCATGCCCAAATGTATGAGTCTGTTTTGAAGCCACTGTGGCGAAGGGCCTACTGTTATCCCCTTCACGACACATGCCAAAAAACGTCCACATAAGGTTGGGTCGTGTATTTCAATTTCAATTCCTGATTGTGCAGCTACTTGAGGTTTGTTGACTTCGTCCATGGGGAATTTGAAAGGCACACCCAAAGAAGCAGCCAAATCCCTAGCAATTCCTGAAATACTCATGGCATCAGGCCTATTAGCGTTGACCTCCAAGTCCCAAAGGATGTCTGATTCTAAACCTAAAGCATCAGATACTGAACTACCGGTAAGCCATTCGNTATCAGGGNTANTAGAGGANAGGATCATGATTCCGTCTTCATCATCGCCCAGACCAATTTCGCCGGCCGAACAACACATGCCATTNGAGATTTCTCCGCGCAATTTGCGTTGNGCTATCTCCATNCCATCGGGCAATACACTTCCAACAGTTGCTACGGGGATAATGTCACCTATTTCCATATTGAATGCCCCACAGCAGATCTGCGTTGCGTTTCCATCACCCAAATCAACGTCTACAAGTTGAATACGCTCGGCATTGGGGTGCGGACGTAANTCNAGAACTTTTCCGACAACAACTCCTGAAAGTTCGTTACCAACAGTTTCCATAGACTCGACAGTCAAGCCTAAACTACTGAGTCTCTCCCCTATTTCTTCTGGATCACCATCCAGATCAGGNATNAATTCTTTCAGCCAAGATAATAAAACCTTCATTATGCTCCTAGAACTGCCTCAAAAACCGAGCATCGTTAACGACGAGTTCACGAATATCGTCAAGTTGGTATCGCATGGAGACAAGTCGATCAATCCCAAACCCAAAGGCGAAACCTTGCCACTCCTCAGGGTCTATATTACAATTTCGTAAAACATTAGGATGCACCATGCCACATCCACCTAATTCCAACCAGGAGCCATCGGCCCGTGATATGTCAAATTCAGCAGACGGCTCGGTGAAGGGAAAATAACTTGGTCGCAGACGAGACTTCACTTCCTGCCCAAAGAATGCGTGCACGAAAGAATCAATTGTGCCTGCTAAGTCTCCCATTGTTATTCCCTTGTCGATAACGAGTCCCTCTATCTGGTTGAAAGCTGGCAAATGCGTTGCGTCAGCACTATCTGTTCGAAAAGTTCTACCAGGAGCAACAATGTATATAGGTGGTTCCTGAACTTCCATAGTTCTAACTTGAACAGGAGATGTGTGCGAACGCAACATAACCTCTTCGGGTTCACCGAGGTCAACAAATATCGTGTCAAAATTTCCACGTGCCGGGTGCCAGTCTGGGATGTTAAGTGCTTCAAAGTTGTACCACGCTGTTTCAACCTCAGGCCCCTCTGCTACCGTATATCCCATCCCGATGAACACGTCCTCTAGCTCATCACGAGCTTGGGTTATGAGATGTAGGTGGCCACGACTAATAGTGTTTAGTTTCTCTGTAAGGTCCTGCCTCTCTTCAGCAAATTTGCTATTCCATTCAGTTTCCTGAAGCACTGCTTTCCTATCAGCAATTAATTGCTCAANTTGGCTTCTTAATGAGTTTAATTCCTTACCAGTGCTAGCTCTTTCCTCAGCGGGCAAGGAACCTAACTCCTTTTTAGCGCTTACAAGTTTTGATTTCTTCCCCAAAAATTGGCTTTGAACCTGAGCGAGCTCCTCACTTGTTGATGCCCTATTACAGGCATTTTCTGCTTCATTGGCTAAATTATCTAAGTCAAACATTCAAATTTCCCTCAGATTCTATTCTCGCAGGTCTTGAAGGTCAGGTTGTGGGATTTTATGAAATAGTTTACTTTCCGTTTCTAAATCACTGCTTGATATAGCGCTGACGATGAGCTTCAAAAAGGACAACGGAAGCCGCATTTGAAACATTGAGAGACTCCACCCCGGAGCCCATTCTAATTCTTATGATCTCATCAGCTTGGTTAAGTGCTTGAGTGCTCAATCCAGAACTTTCATTTCCGAGCAAAACGACAAATGGACTTGTGAAATCATAATCCAAATACGACAGATCACCTGAAGGTGATAAAGCCACCGTAGTGATCGATTTATCACGCAACGTTTCAGACAGCTTCTCAAATGCTGTGGAACGAACTATGGGAATTCGAAATATGGAACCAGCTGACGACCTGATCGTTTTCGGATTATAGAGATCAACAGTATTTTCTGAGAGGATTACCCCATCAGCACTGGCTGCTGCAGCGGTTCTTATAAGCGAACCAGCGTTTCCGGGTTCACGAATCTCTTCACCGAAGATAAGAAAGGTTGGATCAGTTGCCATTAGATCCTCAAATACAATATCAATAGATTGAAATATTGAAATTACTGGTTGAGGCGCCACAGTAGTCGCTAAAGAAGAAATGAGACTCTCCTCCAAGTACCAAATTGATGCTTCACTGCCAGCAAGCACTAACTCAACCTCCTTAGATACTGGGTGCCCATTCACAACGAATACATCTAATGGGCAGCGGCTAGTAGCAATACATTCCTTAACAACTTCTAACCCCTCAGCCGCAAACTTCTTAGACTCTGATCTGAATTTTGGGTCGCGAAGCAGTCTACGTAGTTCCTTTATTCGTGGATTGTTTTTAGATATCCCTGCCATGGGCTTAATTGATCTGCTTAACTCGCCTCTTCTGAGGAAGCTTGGCTAGCTATATCTACAAGCGCATTGAAGGCTTCAGGGTCATTCACTGCAAGATCAGCAAGGTTTTTCCTATCAACTTCAATACCTGAGACTTTCAATCCATTAATAAAACGGCTATACGTCGTTCCATTCTCGCGACATGCCGCATTTATTCTTTGAATCCAAAGTTTACGAAACTCCCCCTTTCGTGCCCTACGGTCTCGAAATGCGTAGTTCCCACTATGCATAACCTGTTCGTTGGCGGCACGAAATGATCTACTTTTGTTCCCGTAGTAGCCTTTCGCTCTACTTAGTACTTGCCTACGTCGTTTTTTACTGTGTACGGAGGTTTTTGCTCTTGCCATTTTTTCTCCTTGGCTGTTATTTCTCTTTAGATACCTAGATTTTTTCGCACGGTTTTGACATCAGCGGGACTAACTTCAGCTGGTCTTCGTGATTGCCGTTTACGTTTGGGGGACTTTGCTTCAGCGAGATGATTCCTATGCTTTCTGGCACGCTTTAGTTTCCCATTTGATGTTTTTTTAAATCGCTTTGCTGAACTTTTGTGTGTTTTCATCTTTGGCATTTTTGCTCCTTACGTTTTCTACTCAGATTCTCTACTTTGCTCGGATGCCTTTGCTTTTCGAATATTTTCAATCGCTTTCTTATCCGGGCTTAATATCATCGTCATGTTTCGGCCTTCTAGCTGAGGATA
Organism: Acidimicrobiaceae bacterium; assembly: GCA_002713485.1. GTDB lineage: Bacteria > Actinomycetota > Acidimicrobiia > Acidimicrobiales > UBA8592 > UBA8592. Next base: position 30,642 of record PAWI01000031.1, on the reverse strand, counting down.
GGCCTCCAGTGTTGCGATATCTTCCATCCTTTCAGAGACCTCATCTAATATCCTTCTACCAAGTTCGGGATGCTGTACTTCTCTTCCGCGAAACATGATAGTGAGCTTTACTTTGTGACCCTCTTCAAGGAATTTTCTCACCTTGTTAGTCTTAGTATCAAAGTCCCCTCTTGCTATCTTTGGTCTATATTTCAGTTCTTTAACGACAATGTTTGTACTTTTTTTTCTTGAATCCTTTGCTCTTTGAGCCGCCTCATACTTGTATTTCCCGTAATCCATTATTCTACATACTGGCGGGTTAGCATTTTCGGCGACTTCCACGAGATCGAGATCCAGACTTATCGCCTGCTCTAGAGCATCGTTAAGGGGTGTTATACCTATTTGCTCCCCATCAGGCGAGACAAGTCTTACCTCACTAGCCCGAATTTGCTCATTGATTCGTGGTTCTTGATTCCCAGCTATGACAAACTCCTATTCAAGTTATAACTCCTTAAGTTAGTTTTCAGACATAAGAAAAGGGTGCTGAGGAAACAGCACCCTGACTTTAAAAGTCTGATGTTGCACCTGTCCTGCTTCAAAGCGGAGAGGTGGCTGCCTCTCGACAACACTTCCCGTAACCTAATTCTTAGGTAATAATAGATTACCGGATAATAAGGCTGTTATGACAAAGAGCTCTATAAAGTCATAATTAGGAAAAAGGAGAGATATGAGTTTGTGGACACCCGACGGAGAGCATGAAATTGACAGATCGTCTTCAGAGAACCCTATTGCAGATACTGAAGAAGACACGAATCTCGAAGACCTACCTGGTTTTGATGAGTTAACAACTGAGCAACAGGAGCAGGCGCGAGCTATGGCTGCGGAGCTTGCAGCGGCCCGACAAAGACTCTCTCAAACTCCAGCAGCGGAAGTAATAGCCAATCATGTGATGGGTATATACGAACTAGCTGCAATTCATTTGAGTGACGAAACCCCGAAACTTAACGAAGCGCAAATAGCCATTGATGCCATGACTGGGATTGTAGAGGCACTGGAAGGAAGACTAGGCGAGAATGAGAATGTCATAAAAGACGCTCTGCAACAAATACAGATGGCATATGTGCAAGTAGCGAGCATTGAGGCACAAGGCGAAGAAACTTAATACAAGCAGAAACGTGTAAGGGGCCCTAAAGGTGGCATTAATGAACAACAANGATCAGATAGCANCGATCAACGATATNCAGATCTGTTATCGCGACACTGAAAATCAGAACGGAATACCACTTCTTCTAATCATGGGTTTAGGTGCTCAACTCATTGGATGGCCNGAACAATTTATTATTAAGCTTCAGAAAAGCGGCTTTCGTGTCGTCTGGTTTGATAATAGGGATTGCGGACTATCCACAAAGACNGAAGGCGACCCNCCAGATGGTGCTGACTTCTTAGTTAGAGCGACTATGGGCGAAGAGATAACCTCTGTTTACTCCCTTTCAGACATGGCCCAAGATGCCTCAGAGCTTCTAGATTACTTAGAAATTCCATCCGCACATATCGTAGGAGCCTCTATGGGAGGCATGATCGCTCAGACTCTAGCTATCGAACATCCAGATAAAGTCCGTTCTCTTACTAGCATCATGTCAGCTACAGGCAACCCAGATGATTTCACTCCCACAGAAGAAGCATTAAGGGCGCTATTGTCCGAACCCCTAACCGAGAGAGATCAAGTAATTGAAGCCAATGTTGCAGCCTCAAAAGTTCTTGCAGGACCTTTATGGGATGAACCGTATGCACGAGAAGTCGCTGAGAAGAGTTATGACCGGAGCTTCTACCCTGATGGTATTGGGTTCCAATTGGGCGCCATAGGCATGAGTGGAGACCGTACAGAAAAGTTAGGTGAACTATCTGTACCTTCGCTAGTAATTCACGGTGAAGTAGACCCGTTACTTCCTCTACACTGCGGAGAAGCTACTGCGTCAGCGATACCCGGTGCAAAGCTACTCACTTATCCNGAGATGGGTCATAATCTNCCTGANATATATTGGCCCGAAATTATCAAGGAGATATTATCGCTCTGTTGATCTTAATCATTGGGTCTCAGATTCGTTACTAGGTCGGTTGTTCTCTAGCATGGGGTAATGCCTGATCAATTTAAATACGACCCGTTCAGTGAAGAAACACTTGCAGACCCTTTCCCATTCTATGAAAAGTTACAGGACTCATGCCCTGTCCATCTCCATGAAGAGTTTTTGCATCCTTTATACACTCTGACTAAGTACGAAGATGTCTCCGAAATGCTGACAAACTTTGATCTTTGGTCTAGCCATTATGGACAAATGCCTCGCTATTCAGTTCAAGGCTGCCTCTTTAGCGACCCACCGGAACATACTTGGTACAGAAAACTCATTCAACAAAGTTTTGCTCCACGACACGTAGCCGCAATGGAACCAGAAATAACAGCGTTAGTGAAAGAATTAGTTGATGTCATGGAAGAGGAGAAGACAAATGATNTTCATGATGCACTAGCTTGNCCTCTTCCTGTTCTTGTCATCGCTCAAATTTTGGGTATTCCAACAGAGGATATTAACCAATTCAAAGAATGGAGTGATGCTCAGCTAGCAGCATCAAAATCTCCGAACGCAGATGATTCTAAGGCNCCACGCGATGCAATGAACCAGTATTTACTTGGTCAACTAAACCTCAGAAGAGAATTATTGCGGGCTTCTGGCTACAACGAGGAGGATATTGCCGATAAGAGCACACTCTTGGGGAACGTAATTCCAGATGACGTGATTAGCGGCATTCTCATCGCTGAAGTTGANTCACGAATGCTATCCGACACTGAGCGGCTCGTAATGTTNAACCAGTTGCTTGTCGGNGGAAACGAAACAACTACATCCTTGATTACTAATTTATTTTGGAGACTCTTATCGGAACGTTCCTTATATGAACAGATAGTTGATGATCCGCTCCTTGCTTCANTAGCCGTCGAGGAAAGTCTTCGCTATGACGCTCCTGTTTTGGGTCTATATCGCACAAANACTGAGGAAANCTCTTTACACGGAGTCACCATACCAGAACGTTCAAAGGTAATGGCCACATATGGAGCTGCGAATCGAGACCCAGCAGTTTTCAAAGACCCAAACAAGTTCTGCCTTGACCGCCCCCCAGAGGAGCTTAGAAAGCATCTTGCATTCGGTTTGGGTAGGCATTTCTGTCCTGGGGCTCAACTTTCAAGACTGGAGGCAAAACTTGCTCTTGAAGAAATATCTATGAGGTTTCCAAATCTTCAGCTAGTCGGACCGCCAGAGAGAATAGAGCCATTCCTCCTTTGGGGAAGAAAAGAGCTTTTAGTCAGTTGGGATTAATGAACTATTTTTGAAATAGGGATTTCAACGATATCAGAAGCACCTGATCCTCGGAGTTCCGGAATTAGAATGTTGATNTGATCTTTGGGGACTACTGTTTCAACGGCATAACCTTGACCACCNAACAATTCATTAACTGTAGGGGCNTTCATNGAAGGCAGGATACTTATTACTTTATCCAGGTCTTTCTTCGACACATTCATCTTAACCATGACTTGCCCTCGCGCTTCTAGAACTCCCTCAAGAAGCGTTTGGATCTGCTCCATTGCCTTTCGCTTTTCTGGGATAGCATACGCTTCTGGATTTGCAATCAGTTCCGTGAAACTCGTNAGAACNGTACCAATAACTTTTAATCCAGCGGCACGCAACGCTCTTCCTGTTTCAGTTATGTCNACAACTGCATCAACGATCTCAGGCGCTTTAGCCTCAGTGGCCCCGTAGGACAACTTAATATCTGCTTCTATNCCCCTGTCATTAAAATATGCTTTTGTTAATTGTGGGTATTCAGTGCTTACTTTTACGCCTTGGGGAAGATCTTCAACATTACTCCACTGACTTTCCTCTGGAACAGCTACTACGATNTTGACAGGCCTAGCAGTATTCTTGCTGTAGTGTAATTCGCATAACGTCTGGACTCTGCTTTGAGTCTCTTCAATCCAATCTCGCCCAGTAATACCAATGTCAAACAAGCCATCAGCCACATACGATCCGATTTCTTGTGGACGAAGAACCCTTACTGAATCAATTCTTGGGTCTTTTATATTTCCCTTATAGTCAACTGTTGACGCACGAATGATGGATAGGTCAGCATCTGCAAATAGTTCAAGCGTTGATTTCTCAAGCGACCCTTTGGGAATAACTAGTCGTAACATAAATACAACCGTACAGCCTTTGACCGGCTCACTAACAGTATTTAATCATGTTCTGGAATTATTGTGATTTTGAGGTCATTCCCCAATTGATTAACCTCTAGTATCTGACCTCTCCAAAGTTCAGAAATCGTCGATATCCCATTCCCAGAAAAGATACTCATACCATTATCACCTTCCATAAACGCAGGTGCTAGAAATATTTCATATCTGTCAATCAGGCCCTCTTCATGGAAAGATTTCAAGGTTGTTGCTCCACCTTCAACAAGTAACTGCAATACCCCCTCATCACCTAATTTCTCTAGCAGTTCTTCGAGGCTACCCTGATGTTCATAACAGGGCCGGATTGCTGCTTCCTCGGGGATAGTGCCAAGAACAATGCGCTTTGGGTCAAGACTCTCAGTAGAGCCGCCTTCTGGGGTCCAATCTCGGACAGTGAGCTGCGGGTTATCAGCAAGAACTGTCCCTCTTCCTACGCAGATTGCATCAGAGAACGCTCTGAGTCTATGACCCTCTCTCCTTGCCTCAGCTCCCGTTATCCACTGACTTGACCCATCTGGGGCAGCAACTTTCCCGTCCATTGTTGCTGCTATTTTTGCAATAACGTAAGGTCTTCCAGTTTTTCTGTGATGCAGATAAGGCTCAAGTTGATTGACGACAAGATTTTCAAGAAGCCCAGTTGCGACTTCAATACCTGCATCCTCGAGAGCGCTTACTCCAGCCCCGTTAACATGTTCATCAGGGTCTTTTGTTCCTATCACAACGCGATTGATGCCACTTTCTATAATTTTCAATATGCACGGACCTGTTTTCCCTTTGTGTGAACATGGCTCGAGAGTTGTATAAAGCGTCGCTCCTTGAGCGTGCGCCCCTGCTTTGTCTATACAAATGACCTCAGCGTGACTTTGACCAAACTTTTGTGTGTATCCGTCGAAGACTTCATCATCAGATGAAACAAGAACTGCCCCGACCCAAGGATTAGGCAGACAGGCCGGTCTTGCCTTCGTAGCGTTATCGATCGCACGCATCATCATTTTTTCGTCAGAAATCATATCGTTAAGCATGTTTGTGCCCGTCATTTGGATGCGGATCACTATTATCTTGCAGTAATTTGACTGCATGTCCGAGAACATTAATGACCGCCTCTAAACACTCGATACTTCCTTTAGTAGAGCCAGGCAAATTTATTATCAGTGATTCTTCCAATGTCCCTGCTGCTGAACGCGATAATCGACCCAAAGGATTAATCAATCTCATGGCCTCAGCTATTCCAGGTGCTTCGCGCTGAATTACCTCTTTTGTCCCTTCTGGAGTGAAATCTCTAGGCCCAAATCCTGTTCCACCTGTCGTCACTATGAGGCCATGGAAATTTGAAGCTGATTTCCTTAGTTCGTTTGAAACGTTTTCTTTGCCATCTGGGATAACAGTTCGAGAAACCACTGCCCAACCTGCCTCGACAAGAAACTCTTCTATCATTTGGCCTGAGATATCCTCCCGGTGGCCAGTTGATACACCATCAGATACTGTGATGACCTTAGCCGAAAGCTTTTCTTTTCCCATATGAGAATTCTACAGATGTTGAACAGACTTCGTTATAGATCTGTATCAACATTTCCATTGAAATACTGTCATTCCATCAGTCGAAAAGTCATGCGGCAGTATCTGAAGTCCATTTCCAAAGTTTCTCCACTTCTCATGGGTCATCTTTTGTGGACGAAGATTGGTNAACTNGCTTTCTAATATTTTTGCCACTTTGATCGTTTCTTGGCTGGTGACAGTACAAACGCTATACGTCAGCGTCCCACCTTCCTTTACTAGATGCGATGCTGAATGGAGAAGTTCAACTTGTAGTCTAGCTAAGTTATCTAAATCCTTTTCACGTATACGCCATCTAGAATCTGGTCGACGATGCAAGACACCTAAACCNGAACATGGGGCATCCACGAGAACATGGTCAAAAACTTTTGATTTAAACGGCGAGTCTCTACCGTCGCTGACNACTTGACTGATATTACTTATTGATAGATTCTGAATATTTTCTTGAATTAATTTATGCCTNGACAAGTTNACGTCACAGGCAATGACCCTACGCGCCTTTCGGGATAGAGAACTAGCTTTGCCTCCCGGAGCTGAACATAAATCTAGTAACAGGTCATTTTCGTGAATCTGCACTAAGTCAGTAACCCATTGAGATGCAAGATCTTGGTAGTACCCATCTTCTCTTATAGATACAGTTGGCGACTCATTCATTTTCTCCATCATTCTAGTTGCTTCNTCACTGCCCAGATCCTTCGTTAAGGTATCTATGATCCANTTAGGGTAACTTAGCTTTGTTCCGTCATCAGGCCATTTAATATCAGACTCCTCAGCGATTCGCCTTAGAACGGCGTTAACAACACCTTTATTTTTCTTTGCAACTGCGGAGACCGTTGCGTTTACAGCAGCATGGTCGGGAATCCTTGTATGTATGATCTGATAAGCTCCGACCCGTAAAGCGGAACGCAATTTAGCAGGTGGTTGAGAGACTAGATAACGATCTATAACCCAATCTAAAGATCTCCTCATTCTNGTGGCTCCATAAACAATTTCTGTTACCAGATTCCTATCACGAAGCTCCAGTGAGCTCTTCTCTATCATCTTTGGAACAATAATGTTAGCGAAGCTACTCGTTTCTTCGATCCTGTATAAACACTGGATCGCGATCTTACGAGTTTCTACACCNGGATCATTTGCCATTATCCTAACCTGTCTTGATCAGCGATTCGTAAACCGTTGATCCAGTCACTGGCTGGCATTTCTTTTCGACCTTCAGGTTTGACNACGGATAGTTTTATGGACCCTTTGCCTGCCCCAACGAAAACCCCTTTCATTTGACCAGGCTGCAATACATCCGCCTCATCAATACTTGCGTTAAGGATATGAAGCCTTTTCCCTGCTAANACCGTCCACGCCTTCCCCAGCTGAATGACCCGTTGAATTTGTTCAGCACTTTGACTCCATTGAATTCGGCACTCATCAGGCATTATCTTTTCAGCGTAAACTACTTCACCTGCTTGTGCCATAGGTAGCCCAAACCCATTTTCAAAACAATCTACTAGTAGCTCAATTCCGTGATCACACAACTCATTTCTGATATCAAAAAGTGACTTTTTAGCTTCTATGGGATNCGTCTTCTGTCTATATAGGCCCCCTGTGTCTAAACCTTGTTCAACCCTCATGACACATACTCCAGTTAACTTATCCCCTGNAAGGATTGCGCGTTCAACGGGAGCTGCCCCACGCCATCGTGGAAGNAAAGAAAAATGTATATTGACCATCGGAATTTGCTTTAGATAAACCTCTGGTATCAGCTTCCCGAAAGCTACTACTACACATAGATCAACGTCAGTTTTCGAGAGAGACGCAAGGTCATGGGCTACAGGAATACCCAACCGAATGCTTTCAGCTTTAACAGGTGTCGGAGTTACGGAACTACCTCTTCCTCTACGTTTGTCACCCCCAGTTATAACTAACTCCACATNGATACCGAGTGCATGCANAGCNCGTAGNGGCTTAACTGCAATTTCAGGAGTCCCCAAATAAGCAATCCGATTTACCTTTTGAGGAANNTCAGGAAGCACCATCAAGCCCCGGNAAANNATTATCTTGGCGATCCATTACTCTTTGCCGAAGAATTCTTTTTGCCTCAGATCGTTGATCTTCCTCCAAATACTCGAGCAAAAGCTTTCCATCAAGGTGGTCCATTTCGTGCTGGTACAATCTCGACTCTAATTCGTCTGCCTCTATAGAAATTTCATTNCCACTCAAATCATAACCGGNTATGTAAATTACTTTTGGCCTTATGATATTCCAAGATAAACCNGGGACACTTAAACACCCCTCCTCAAAATCCCATTCGCCGGAACTTTCTTGGATGACTGGGTTAATTAGAACCTTTGGGCCATCTCCATAGTCGTAAACGAAGAATCGTTTACTAATTCCAACTTGTGGGGCTGCCAATCCTATTCCTGGAGCTTGATACATAGCGGCGAGCATCCGATCGCAAATAGCCACNAGGTCTCCATCTATGTTCTTGACGTCTTCAGCAACCTTCTTNAAAACCGGGTCACCAAAAACTCTAATTGAATAAGATTCCATACTTCTAGGATATAGCAGGATATGTAGCATGCGGAGGCTGTACTGTTTGTTAGATGNAACATGACGGTCATTATTTTGAAGNAAACCCTTCGTCAGAAGNAATTGAGAGTTCTGTCCAACTCTCTCTCCCTGATTTTACTTGCTCACTCAAAACAGCGAGTAACGTCTTCTCGTGGCAAAAAATTGACTCAGGAACCAAATTCTTTTTGCTTAACGTTCCTACGCCTCAGGTCCCACCCAACAATGTTTTAGATCTAGGGTGTGGATATGGNCCTATTACTGCAGTCCTAGAACATCGATTCCCTAATGGGAAAGTGTGGGGAATAGACGTAAATAACCGAGCAATTGACCTTGCCAAAAGGAATGTTCAGAAAGGAAGCACTGTAATTTGTAAACCTGATGAAGTCCCGGAAGAAGTGACCTTTGACTTAATATGGTCAAACCCGCCTATCCGTATTGGTAAACAAAATTTAAAAATTTTATTAACAACATGGCTTAATCGTCTTAACCTCAATGGTTCTGCTTTTTTTGTTATTAACAAAAACTTAGGTTCCGATAGCATCCAGCAATGGCTTGAAAACGAAACATGGACTACGAGTAGACTAAAATCTGTCAGGGGATACAGACTTATTGAGGTCCGGCANAATGACTGAGCATCTATCAAATACTGAACTNAAAAGACTTCATAGGCAATGGCGAAAAAAAACCGACTATCGNGTGTCATTAATNATTGACGGAGTTCAGGGGCCATATAATATCGGTTCGATTATCCGAAGTGCGGCTGCAAAAAGAGTTNACTCAATATGGTTTGCGTCAGGGGCTACAACTCCGAGCAACGTAAAAACTGGCAAAACTGCATTGGGCTCAGAGCGATATGTGAGTTGGTTTGAATCCTCCGATGCCATGGAATCAATTGAAGCTGCCCGNGCAGAGGGATATATGGTTGTCGGACTTGAACTTGCAAGTNATGCTGTCCCAATCCACGACTTAGACTTGAAGAATGACATATGTTTTGTAGTGGGGCATGAAGACCGTGGAGTGAGTAAGAAAGCTCTCGATAGTTGTGATTCTGTTACATTTATTCCTCAGTTAGGAAAAGTAGGGTCTTTAAATGTTTCGGTGGCTGTATCTATTGCTCTTTATGAAATGCGTCGGCAGGGNTGGGAATAACNGTTCNNTTTAGCCATTAACTGCTATTCGAAGCTGTTCCTTTGGTCTCGGAACTGAAGAAAGAGATTGTAGAAGTTGACTATGAGATTTTGCTTTCACTAACCAAGACCCATTTGACGGTCCAAGAACCTCAATCCCATCGCAAAATTTTAGTCCCTCTGCATACTTATTTGCTCCTGATCCTGAGACTTCAGCATAGGAACCNTATGGAGGCAGTAATAANAGCTTTCTCCGGTCAGCGTTTAATTCACTCCATTTACTGAAATTCCCTTCCCTGATGAGCTCTANCAATTTGTTTTTCTGAGACCGTGTCTGAAGGATAANTTGCCCAGCAGGTCGAGATCTTGCGTTGACAATCCGGACAGCTCGGACCAGATTTGAAAGCGCTATCTCTTCACTTCTGTAATTGGTTGTATAGAGTTCCTGATCGTAATCAGCGAAAAAAATTATGTCAGCCCAATCAACTCTATGTAAGGCAGCGTTAGTACCTAGATAATACTTTCCTCTTTGGAGATTGATATTGCTGCCACTTGAATGGATTTCTTGAACCTCCTCTTGAAGCAGAGCTTCCAACTCTTCTTTAGCCCTCGTAATTCCTACCCTTAGGTTTTTTAGATTTGTTGAGAGACAAAACGAGCAGACAACAGGCCTTNGGTGGCCCTCCGAACAGGACAGNGAATCCTCGTTTGGTTGATGCATCTTCCCCATACATTCTGAACAAGTCACTATCTCGTCGCATGAAGAACACACAAGAAGCTTTGACCTTCCTTTACGGTTAAGTATCACGAGGCTTCTTTCNGAGTCTTTTAATTCANCAATTACTTCACTTGGCCAAAGACCACGACTCTGATAGTTGGACTGGTTTGGATCGAATACACGAATTTTGCCCCAACCCATATGCTCCCCCGGCTGTGATAGTTCCTNTACCTGCGTTTCGCTCCTGGATTCACAAGTAAGCATTGGTGACGTAAACGTTACTGGAATATCGGCCACCCTTGCTCTCTCAAAAATTACGTCCCTAGCATTCCAAGTGGGTGTTGCTTCATTCTTATANGCATCATCATGTTCATCAATCATGAGTATCGCAGAAAGGTTTTTGATAGATGCAAATGCTGCTGAACGCGTTCCGACAATCGTCCCTCCTTGCGCTCCAAGAAGCCAATCTTTTCCATGTAATCCGGATCGAATTCCAATACTCTTTAACCGGCCAACTAAATTCTGCGCTTGCCTGACAGATGGAACCAANATCAGAGAGTTACCATGCCTTATTGTCTCTTGGATCAACGGCCATCTATCGCCTAAAGGCGGAATCTCCTTTGCTAGGGCTTTAAATCCCTCAGAAATATGTTTGCTTGTATCGTTTGCCCCTGCCTGCCCTCGGTGATTTTCTATATGGGCGTGACTAGTTCTAATCATAAATTTTGGACTTGCAACGCGAAGAAATTTCGTCACAGGTCCGTGCCAATGCTTTGAAGCCCACTTAGCCAGATTAACTATCTCTTCGCTTGGCCCTATTCCACTTACTTTTCTTAAAGGAAGCAACTCNATCTNAACTTGAGGCTCTGGGTTAATTTCTGTGATCCATCCACGAACTGATCGGTTTCTGAACTTCACTCTGACGATTGCGCCTACCTCTAAGTACTCGCTATCTCCTGAATCATGCCAGTCATCNGGAACGGCGTAGTCAAACTCTTGAGCTATTCCATCAATGTCAGGAATGACTCGAACTGTTAGTTTTTTACGCTGANTACTTAGATCCATACAATTGTTAATCTAGCGCAATCGTTGGTNGATGCTAGAAGCCGTTCAGATCTGAAGGGCACTCTTTAAATCGTCAACCTTATTTAATTGCTCCCATGTAAAGTCTTCGTCTTCTCGGCCGAAATGCCCATACGCTGCAGTTTGAGCGTAAATTGGATTTCGTAATTTTAATTCATGGATAATAGCTGCCGGACGNAGATCAAAGACTTCATTAATTACTGATGATATTTTATCCGGTGCTACTTTTTCAGTTCCAAATGTCTCAACAAGGATTGACATAGGTCTCGCTATCCCAATTGCGTATGCGACTTGGACCTCACAACGAGAAGCAGCACCAGAAGCAACGACATTCTTTGCCACCCACCTAGTTGCATATGCTGCGCTGCGGTCCACTTTAGATGGATCTTTCCCTGAGAATGCCCCACCTCCATGTCTGGCCATTCCACCATAGGTGTCTACAATTATTTTGCGACCAGTTAAACCTGCATCACCGACAGGGCCCCCTATCACAAAACGGCCTGAAGGGTTGACATAGACATCGTAGGCATCGTCTCGGAANTGTTCAGGAATAATTGGTCGAATAACATGCTCAATCAGGTCCGGCTCAATCTGATGTGATCTATCGATTCCAGCATTATGTTGCGTTGAGACAACTACATTTTTTAAGCGAACTGGCTTTCCATTTTCATAATCAATGGTTACTTGTGTTTTNCCATCTGGCCGCAAGTAAGGGACTACTCCACTCCGGCGAATTTCGGTGAGTTGTTTGGCTAGTTTATGAGCAAGGTCTAAGGGTTGCGGCATGTAGTTTGGTGTTTCATTCGTAGCATAACCGAACATCAAACCTTGGTCTCCTGCTCCGAATGCGTCCCACTCGTCTTCCGCTAAACCACTTCTAGCCTCTACTGAGGTATTTACCCCGTCGGCAATATCAGTTGATTGTTCATCAATAGCTACCATTACTCCACACGTATTACCNTCAAAGCCAAATGATGGCTTGTCGTAGCCTATTTTGCATATCGTTTNGCGAACGATTCCTGGAATATCGACATATGCTTCTTCTGTTGATATNTCGCCTGTCACTAATGCCATTCCAGTNGTTACCAATGTTTCGCAGGCCACTCTNCTCATGGGGTCTTTATCTAGAAGTGCATCAAGNATGGAATCAGAAATCTGGTCGGCCATCTTATCTGGATGCCCTTCAGTTACTGATTCTGATGTGAATGTGAAGGTGTCGTTCATATGATTACCTTATCTCTCAAGATGAAGAGGCCCTTATCTGACCTCTAGTAGGGCGTCTAGTATCCCATCGGCAATTATACGTTTATCTGACAATGGAAGAGTCCATTTAGAATCTTGACTCATAATCGTAACTTCGTTTGTGTCGTAAGAAAATCCAACTCCTGGATGCGAAACATTATTAGCGACTATCAAGTCAAGATGTTTTCTCTCNAGCTTCTCCAACGCATTCTCTTCAAGGTGCTCAGTCTCAGCAGCAAATCCCACAATAGTCTGCTCAGGTCTTTTCCCTTTCCCTAAATCAATCAGGAAATCGTGAGTATTTTCAAGTTTAAGGTTCGTTGACCCTTTTCTTTTCTTGATTTTCTGTTCTGAAATNTCTGNAGGTCGAAAGTCAGCGATCGCTGCTGCCATNATAATNACGTCATACTCACTCTGAATTCCCATCACGACATTCCTCATATCTGAAGCTGTTTCNGCACATAAAACTTCCACACCAAACGGAGCGTCATCAGGCATAGTAGTCACCAAAGTTACTTCAGCTCCTCGTAAATGAGCCGCTTTCGCTAAAGCATAGCCCTGNTTTCCTGATGATTTATTAGTAATGTATCTAACAGGGTCAATAGGTTCCCTTGTTCCNCCAGCTGTAATTANTAGTCTCAAGTTACTGAGGTCTTTTTTCGTAAGTGTTGATTCAACCTCAGACAGAATAGCTTCAACTCCTGCTAATCTGCCCTTACCTAAATCGCCACCAGCCAATATCCCATCTTCAGGATCGACAATCACCACTCCGCGACTTTTAAGAGTATTTATGTTCTCTTGAACTGCAGGGTGCTCCCACATCTCTGTATGCATGGCCGGGCACAAAATAACAGGGGCTCGTGTAGCCAATAGCGTTGCTGATAGTAGGTCACTTGANATACCAGCNGCATATGTCCCGATNAGTTTNGCTGTGGCTGGCGCNACGAGTATTAAATCTGCTTGTTGCCCCAACGTAGTATGGGGTATTGGGTCGTCNTCATCCCACAAAGATGACTTAACTGGCTCTGACGCTAACGCACTTAAAGTCACTTCACCAATGAATTTCTTTGCAGCTGAGGTCATTATCGGGGACACAAATGCACCTGCATCTACAAGNCTTCTACTAATTTCCACAGACTTATAGGNTGCAATNCCACCTGATACGCCTAANACTATCCTCTTCTCAGAAAGCATCTTAGACCACACCGACTACTCGGCTTCTTCTTCCTCTTCTTCGGGTTCTTCAATTTCTGCAATGGGTACAGGCTCAGGTTCTTTTCTCTCTCCGGCTAAAACCTTGTCTTGAATGATCTCTTCAAAACTTATAGAAAGAGGTTTAGCGATACCTTCTGCATGGACCTGAGGAGGAACCGACGTTCCTAGTCCACCATCTAACTGGTTGCGGTATGCATTTATTTGCCGGGCACGTTGAGCAGCCAGAGTGACTAAACGAAACTTAGATTCAGAATTTTCCTCTCCTTGTTTAAGAGATCTCTCTANCAATCCCTCAATCTTNGGGTAAATCATCGAATTATTTTCANTAGGCATTCTTTCTCCAAACTATCGCTTTCATGCAAGCAAGATACTACCAATGGTAACCAGCCTCACTGTAAATCCTACTTCTTTATTAGGCAATTAGGTCAGATTCAAGTTTGGGCTATGTTAGATTTACTTTCGATCAAAGATCGTATTTCTTGGGTTGAACGCTCAAGGTCATCATTGATGACGACGTACGCTCCCAATTCATTAGCTATCTCTCGCTCTCTTTCGCCTTTACGAATCCTTCGTTCAACTTCGATTTCAGGATCTCCTCTTCCCCTTAGTCTCCTTGCCTGNTCATCCACGGATGGTGCGTCTACGAATATAAGAAGAGCAGGAATAGACTGCTCAACTATTGCTTTAGCNCCTTGAACATCAATTTCAAGGAGGATGTGATACCCGTCNGGTGCCTCGGGNAGTGGGGTACCGTACAAATTTCCATGGAACTCTGTCCACTCCAAAAACTTTCCATTTTCAATAGACTCTTCAAACTCCTCACGCGAAACAAAGTTATAGCTTTCAGGATCTTCCCCGTCACGAATACCCCTGGTGGTCCAACTCTTTGAAAGCCATAGTTTGTCCATGCTGTCAATAAGCGATTCTGCGATAGTTCCCTTGCCGACTCCCCCTGGACCGGAGACTACAATAACCATGTCAATGTTTAACTGAACTCTGAGACGAGCGCTGCTCTTTGTTGGTCGCCTAGCCCGCGAAGACGCCTGCTTTCTGCGATACCTATGTCTTTCATGATGCGCCGAGCTTTGACTTTGCCTATCTTGGGCATGGATTCAAGNACTGCGAGTACTTTCGTTCTACTAATAATCTCATTTGTGTCAGATTTATCAAGAACTTCACTTATCGTGAGCGAACCCATTTTGATTAATGCTTTCAATTCCGCCCGTACACGTCTGGCTTCAGCTGCTTTCTCTAGAGCAGCTCGACGTTGTTCGTCCGTGAGTTTTGGTGGTGCGGGCATATACAAATAATAATTCTCACACTCTAATGAGAGGTGAATACTATATATTTTTTGGGGCTATCTGTGATATCTCCATTATTATTTCCCGAGCTGCCCGCCTTGGGTCTTCTGACTGAACAACAGCTCGACCTATCACAAGAAGATCTGCTCCATTACTTATGGCATCCAATGGAGTCGCNACGTTNGCTTGATCATGANTATCTACACCTTGAGGTCGAATTCCGGGGACTACAAAGTCTAAATCAGGAATAACATTATTCGCATCTTGTAGATTTTTCGCTGCGCAGACAATNCCCCNACACCCTGATGACTCTGCGAGGAGAAATCTCTCTTTCATAAGTGCATTTGGGGTATCTTTTTGGCTCGTCAAGATCGTGACCCCTAAAGCTTTCGGAGTTTCGAGATCAGCATTATTTGCTCCTTCAGTAAGTCCTTCAACACCAGCNTTCAACATGCCNATGCCACCTGCCGTATGAAGNGTGAGGTAGTCAATNCCAAGTGACCCTAAGACTCTTGCTGCTTTACCGACAGTATTGGGAATATCATGCAGTTTTAGGTCAAGGAATACTTTGTACCCCATACTCTTTAATGTGCCGATGATATCTGGGCCAGCTGCGCTGAATAGTTCTAAACCTACTTTAGCTACCCCAAAATACGGTTGTAGATCCCTTGCAAGACGAACAGCAACTACTAAGTCATCAACGTCTAGNGCGANAGCAAGTTTGTTAGTGATATCTGGTTTAATTTCAAAATCTTCTTCCATAATTCCAATTTTCTATTTCAAGGTTAGCTTCTATGNGCAACGCCTTTAAANTCATGGATATTCTCTATTTGTCTATCCTCGCACCACTTCTTTAGCCCTNTAATGATCTTTTTAGATATTTTAGGGTCGGCAAAGTTTGCGGTTCCGATTTGAACTCCTGAAGCCCCAGCCATAATAAATTCAATTACGTCTCTGACCGAAGCCACGCCTCCTACTCCGATAATAGGAAAATCTGGCATTGCAGAATAAACATCAAACACTGAGCGGATAGCAATAGGTCGTATTGCTGGACCGCTTAAACCACCACCACCGGCACCTAAATTTGGCCTACCTTTATCTATATCAATCACCATTCCCATCACTGTGTTGATTAACGTAACCCCTTCAACACCCGCTTCTCGGGCGGCACCTGCAATCTCAACTAAGTTAGTCACATTTGGACTTAATTTAGCCCATCTGGGGACACTAATCTGATCCGTAGCTTGAATGACTTCANGGGTACTTCTAACAGAGTGNGCGAAAACGTTCCCTCTATCTTCGATATTTGGGCAAGAAATGTTCAACTCAACAGCCTTAACTGTTGGGGGTAATTCTCTGCATAAATCAGCAGCACGTGAGTAGTCTTCAACTGTTCTGCCCCANATGCTNAAAACAACTGCAATTTTTTGTNTTACTAAANTGGGAAGAGTGTGCTCTAACCAATAATTTAACCCCGGCCCCTGAAGCCCGATGCTATTGATCATACCGTTCGGAGTTTCATGCAAACGGGGGGCGTTATTCCCTTCCCATTCATAAACAGAAAGACTTTTCACAACGAATGCTCCGACNTCTGATAGATCGGTGACGGATGATAACTCGGTTCCNTGCCCAGCTGTTCCAGAGGCTAACATAATAGGGTTTTNGAGGTTAACGCTACCTATAGAGGTAAGAAGTGGATTCCTGTCACTTGATTTGGTGCTTCCTCTTTCACGCATAGTCTGTTTCAGTATTTGTAGAGATTTGAACGTGAAAGTCCTGGAGAGACCGTACCCGCAAAGGGTGCTCTTTCCANTCGATAAGCCCTTTGGCTAGTGCAAGTCCAGATGACGCAGTGGTCAAAAGGGGAATTCCTCTTTCGCCTGCTGCTTTTCGGATGTGGGCACCATCTGCGCGCGGGCCCCTTCCACGAGGAGAGTTAATAACCAATTGGACTTTTCCAGACTCAATAAGCTCTACAGCAGTTACCCCGTCATCGTCTCCAATCTTTGCAACGGTATCTGAAACTCGTATTCCTGCTTCTCTCAACGCAGAAGCAGTACCTACNGTTGCTGCAATTGAGAATCCTAGCTTTTCAAATAATTCCGCTGATTCAATACCTTGTTTCTTATCTCTATTCGCCACTGATATGAAGACTGTTCCATTTTTTGGTAACGACATTCCTGCGGCCAACTGGCTCTTCACAAATGCTAATCCTGGTGTTGCATCTATTCCCATCACTTCTCCAGTTGACCGCATTTCCGGTCCAAGCACNGCATCTGTGTTNGGAAACCTNTTGAAAGGTAACACTGCTTCCTTGACAGCAGTGTGGTTATAGGCTTTNTTCTGATCCAACAATCCGATGTTGCGAAGAGATTCCAATGTCTCTCCCATCATTACTCTTGCTGCAATTTTAACTAGGGGAACCCCAGTAGCTTTAGAGATAAAAGGCACCGTTCTAGATGCTCGAGGGTTTGCCTCAATAACAAAAACGGTCTCAGANTCACCAATCCGCTTTACTACGAATTGGATATTTATCAATCCGATAACACTCAGCTTTTCAGCTATTAACGATGAATACTCGGTCAGCGTCGCTATGGTAGTTTCGCTCAGGTTCACTGGTGGCGTCACGCAAGCACTGTCGCCTGAATGGACTCCTGCTTCTTCTACATGCTCCATGATTCCGCCGATAATGATTTCTCCTTCGGTATCACGAATTGCATCAACGTCAACTTCCGTTGCGTCCTCGAGAAATCGGTCGATAAGGACAGGACGCTCTGATGACAATCCGCCCTCTTTGCCTAGACTGCCTGACTCGCTTAGCTCATGCATAGCATCTTTAAGTTGGNCCTCATCATAAACGATACTCATTGCTCTCCCGCCTAGGACATAGGAGGGCCGAACTAGTACTGGGTAGCCTACTCGTTTAACGATCTCTAGGGCCTCTGAGACTGATGTTGCCGTTCCACCCGGCGGTTGAGGTATTTCAAGTTGATTGCAGACTGAATTCCACCTTTCCCTATCCTCAGCGAGGTCAATGGACTCGGGAGGGGTCCCTACTATAAGTTCTGCTGGAAGTGCCGAAGCTAATTTGAGAGGAGTTTGCCCGCCTAAACTTACGATGATCCCTTGGATGCCGGGCCCATTCAGTGATCCTGCTGATTCGTTTTCAGCATCAATGATATTTTTAACATCTTCCTCAGTCAGCGGTTCAAAAAACAGCCTGTCACTAGTGTCATAGTCTGTAGAAACGGTCTCAGGATTACAGTTGATCATAATGGTCTCGTAACCGACCTCACTAAGGGCAAAACTTGCATGCACGCAACAATAATCAAATTCAATTCCCTGCCCGATTCGATTTGGCCCTGAACCCAGAATCACAACTTTTGGCTTTTCAGATGGGGCGACCTCTGACGTGTCTTCGTATGTTGAATAGTGGTAGGGCGTATTTGCTTCAAATTCGGCACTGCACGTGTCAACGGTTTTGTAAACAGGCATGATTCCAGCATTTAATCTTGCCTGCCTGACTTGGTAACTTTCCTCATTCCATAAATAAGCAAGTTGATCATCACTAAACCCAAGTCTCTTCGCTCTCCTGAAATCTTCATCTGAGATTGAATCGCTTGAAAAACTTTCAAGATGAACTCGTTCTTCTATTAGTATTTCCAACTGATCAAGAAACCAAAGGTCAACGAAGGTTATTTTGTGTATCTCTTGAACTGAAATGCCTCTTCTGATTAATTCCCCTATCTGGAACAGTCGATCTGGAGTCGGTGTAGCTACTTTCGCTAATAACTCGTTATCGTCCAACTCCTCAAAGACCTTTTCACCGGGATCTGCGTTAAACCCGTATCTCCCTAATTCAAGAGACCTGAGACCCTTTTGGAGCGACTCGGGAAATGTTCGACCAATCGACATTACTTCCCCAACTGATTGCATTTGTGTTCCCAAAATATTTTCTGTCCCTGGGAACTTCTCAAATGCCCATCTTGGGATCTTCGTGACTACATAATCGATAGTGGGTTCAAAGCTGGCTGGAGTTTTCTTTGTAATATCATTTGGAATTTCGTCGAGCGTATATCCCATTGCCAGTTTCGTAGCTATTTTTGCGATTGGGAAACCCGTAGCTTTAGATGCGAGAGCAGATGATCTACTCACGCGTGGATTCATCTCAATAATTACGTACTCACCATTTTCAGGGTTTACGGCAAATTGGACATTTGACCCTCCAGTCTCAACACCAACTCTCCTCATACAAGCAAATGCTGCATCCCTTAGCGTCTGGTACTCTACGTCTGAAAGAGTCTGAGTTGGAGCAACTGTTATTGAATCTCCCGTATGAACACCCATGGGATCAAAATTCTCTATGGCGCAGACGACAACACAGTTATCTGCGTTGTCACGCATCACTTCAAGTTCGTATTCTTTCCATCCCTTAATTGATTTTTCTATGAGTATTTCATGAATTGGACTAGCTGAAAGCCCATTCCTAGCAAGGTTGCTAAATTGTTCAACTGTCTCTGCTATGCCTGTACCTTTCCCGCCAAGGATGTAAGCCGGCCGGACAATAACTGGTAAACCTATATCCTTAATAATTTCATCTGCGTCTTCCATACTGTGAGCAACTCCACTGATAGGTACCGAGAGCCCTATCTCTATCATTGCTTCTTTAAACTTGGCTCTATCTTCTGCAGTGGAGATTGCCTCAGCATCTGCACCTATTAATTCAACTTTATACTGTTTAAGGATTCCCTCTTCTTCTAACTCCATTGCCAAATTCAAAGCTGTTTGCCCGCCAAGAGTCGGTAGTAGAGCATCTGGGCGTTCTTTTGAAATTATCTCCGTTAGAACTTCTAGAGTAAGTGGCTCTATATAAGTAGCATCTGCAAAATCAGGATCGGTCATGATGGTAGCCGGATTCGAATTTGCAAGGATTACCTCGTAACCTTCTTCGCGTAAGACTCTACAAGCTTGTGTACCAGAGTAATCAAATTCACAAGCTTGACCTATGACTATTGGGCCTGAGCCTATGAGTAATATTTTATGAATATCTGTTCGTTTGGGCATTTATTTAGCCGCCTCTTCCATCAGTTGAGCAAAATCATCAAATAGATAGGAACTGTCATGAGGTCCTGGTCCGGCCTCCGGGTGATGCTGGACACTGAAAGCAGGTGCACTTTTAAGTCGTATTCCTTGGCAAACTCCATCATTCAAATTTACGTGAGTTACGTCTGCGACTTGAGTGACAGAATCTGGATCTATAGCGAAATTATGGTTTTGGCTAGTGATCTCCACTACTCCGTTAGCCATGTTTTTTACAGGATGATTACCACCATGGTGACCAAAAGTCATTTTTTTGATTGTTCCTCCTAAAGCTAGCCCAAGAAGTTGATGCCCCAGACATATACCAAATATTGGCACTTTGCCTATGAGCTTTCCGATTGTTTCGGGGACACCCTTTACGACTTCGGGATCTCCTGGGCCATTGGATAAGAAAACACCATTCGGCTTTAAACGTAATATTTCTTCAGCTGATGTTGAGGAAGGAACTACAATCACGTCACCTATTCGTTTTAGGTGTTCGATAATTGTTGCCTTTATCCCAAAGTCCATTGCAACAATTAATCTGTCTTGGCGATCTCCTTTTAATTCATATTTCTCTTTGCACGTGACTTGAGAAACCAGATCAATTCCTGATGTACCTGGTTCAGATTTAGCGATCTCATGAAGCTCTTCATCTGATAGCGTTCCAAATGCTGCTGGCATCGCACCTGCTTCTCTTATATGCATTGTCAGCCGACGAGTATCTAGTCCTGCAATGCCTGGAATTTCCATCTCCTTGAGAAAAGAGTCCAAGTCATTTGAGGCTCTCCAATTACTGTGTCGGCGGGCTAAATCCCTGACGATCACTCCCCTACAGTGCGACCTGCCACTTTCATTATCATGTTTATTAACGCCATAGTTTCCGATGTGTGGATAAGTAAAGGTTATGATCTGCCCTGCATATGATGGATCTGTGATGACTTCCTGATAGCCGCTCATAACAGTATTAAATACGACTTCGCCAGTAGCATATTTTACCTTTGGCGAGTAACCGATTTGATCCCCCCTAAAGATTGTTCCATCTGCAAGAACTAACGTTGATTTATTAATCCTGACCACCTTTACTTTCCAATGTCTTGAATCGTCCCATCCATAACTACTAGCTTCCCATCGACAAGTGTGTGACTCACCAAACCTTTCAACTCCATGTTCTCAAAGGCTGTTACCGAACAGGCACTTGACATTTTCTTGCCCTCCACCGTCCAGGCAGCATCTGGGTCAAAGACAGTTAGGTTTGCTGGTCTACCAGCTAATAAATTCCCCCCGTGCGTATCCGCAATTCCAGCTATTTCAGCGGGAGTCCAAGATAAAAGATCGAGAATTTCGCTTATAGGAATCTGTAAATTAGTGATTGCCGCCCCTAGAGAAGTTTCAAACCCTATTGTCCCAAAAGGTGCATCAGCGAATGCCTGATCTTTTAGGTGGTCTGGGTGAGGCCTATGTCCAGTTGCGATAGCATCAACTGAGGTTATTTGCTGCTTAATCAACTCTATTTCTTCGCTATTTCTGAGTGGCGGAAAAACTTTGTAGCGCGCATTGAAGCTTCTAACCAATGATTCATCTAAAGAAAAGTGATGGGGAGAAATTTCACACGTGACTGAAGCACCTTCTAACTTAGCTTCGGCAATTATTTGAATTGATCGGGAAGTTGAAATTTGTTGGAAATGCAAATCTGCCCCTGTTAACAGTGCAAGTTGACAAAGCTGGAACACTTCAATTTGTTCAGCAACTTTTGGTATTCCCAGAATTCCTAATTGAGATGAAACAGCCCCTTCATTCATCACACCGTCTTGCGAAAGAAGTCCTTTCGAACTACCGAAAAGCAACTTGATCCCATATTTTTGTGAGTACTCCATTATTCTTCTAGTCGTTTCTAGATCAGTTGATGGAGATCCAGTAATCGTAAAGAATTTCACTCCAAGGTCTGACATCTCACCGAGCGGAGACATTGCTGCCCTGTTTCCTGTAAGTGTTGATTCACCCGCCGTGATGACTTCACACAATCCTTGCTTGCTTAATTCAATAAGTGCTTTTGCGGTATTTGGATTATCATTCACAACATGCGAATCGGGCACCGTCATTATGGCTGTATATCCACCTTTAACGGCACTTCTTGTTCCAGAAATAAAGGTCTCAGATTGCTCTTCTCCTGGTTCGCCTATAAAAGCATTAAGATCCACAAATCCAGACGAAATAATCTTCCCTTTCACATCAAGGATCTTATTTGCTTCCAAACCTTCACCTATTTCTTCTATTCGGCCATCCGAATCTATTAAGACGTCAGCGAAACGGTCACCAGATTTATCAATAATTCTCCCGCCTTGAAGAAGTAATTTACTCATCATTTAAACTTTCTAAATTGCTCTCGCTTCCTGAACCAAGTAGATAGTACAAAGCACTCATTCTNATGATCACTCCATTTNTCACCTGATTAGTTATAACTGACTGTGGTAGGTCAGGAACACTGCCATTGATTTCGACTCCCCTATTTATTGGACCGGGATGCATTATCAATGAGTTCNGGTGGATTCGGTCTGACCTCTCTAAAGTAAGCCCGTATTCATTTGAATATTCCCTAAGTGAGGGAACAAAGGAATCCTTTTGGCGTTCCAATTGCATTCTGAGCATATAGAGAACATCTGACTCTTCTATAACAGAGTCAAATTCGTCTGTAGCTCCCACTCCCCAAGATTCTATATCAGCCGGCATCAAAGTTTTTGGTGCGACGAGTGTTACCGATGCTCCTAGAGCTAAGAATGCTTTTACGTTAGAGCGAGCAACTCTTGAGTGCTTGATATCCCCAACTATTGATATTTTCTTTCCGTCAAGATCTCCGAAATGATTGCGTATTGTATAGCAGTCAAGTAGTGCCTGTGTGGGGTGCTCGTGAGAACCATCACCTGCGTTTACGATTGCCGCAGGAGTCCACTGAGGCATCAACCACGGAACGCCTACAGATCCATGCCTTACTACAATTGCGTCAACACCCATAGCTGAAATGGTCTCAACGGTATCTCGGAGGCTCTCGCCCTTCTTAACTGAAGAGGAAGAAATACTAAAATTCAAACTGTCAGCAGAGAGGCGTTTTGAAGCGGTCTCAAAACTCAATCTCGTGCGGGTCGAGTCCTCGTAGAATAACATAGCAATTGTTTTGCCTCTGAGTGCCGGAACTTTAGGAATCCGGCGAGCACTGACCTCTTGAAAGTGATCACTCAGCGCTAGGATCTCTTTAATACCAGATTCACCTAGGTCGTCAATTCCACGAATGTGCTTTGCGGTCACGATTCGTCACCCTGAATATCGCCAAGTAAAACACCATTTTCTGTCACTTCNACTAATTCGTCCCTTCTAGTGGGAACGTTTTTCCCAACATAATCCGGCCTTATGGGAAGCTCTCGGTGNCCTCGGTCAATCATTACCGCAAGCTGTACCGCGGCTGGTCGTCCGAAATCAACAATGGCGTCCATTGCGGCTCTTATAGTCCTGCCAGTAAACAGTACGTCATCAACCAAAACTACGACTTGGGATGTGAGGTCAAAGGACAGGTCAGTAGGATTTCCGGGGACAACTTGCCTGATTCCAATATCATCTCGATAGAAAGCCACGTCCAGCGAACCGACCGGCACCTGTTGTTTTTCTATTTCAAGTAGATTCGCAGCTAATTTATGAGCTAGGTGAACCCCTCCGGTTTCTAAGCCAATAAGGACCACGTCCGAGAGTCCGCTATTCTGTTCCAGAATTTCATGCGACATTCTCCACAAAGCTCTGCTGACCCCATCAGCATTCATGATTTCAGAACGTGCATTGAAAACGCCCCTTTCCAGGGGCGTGTTTGGTCGTTCTAAGTCGGCCATCNCGGCACCTTTCTCCGTTCGAGCCTCNCTGGACTCAATTTACGGTTAGNTTTAAGCTATCACCACTTANGAGCTTTAGCATGCACGGATTCTTTTTTTCTACTTAGCTAATNTTTTCCTCTGGACGAAGTTTGCTACATATTCCTGCAAGCACTCCATTAATGAAAGGGCTTGAGGACTCTGTGGAATATTTTGTTGCTAATTCAACCGCTTCGCTAACAATTACAGCTGCAGGTATAGATTCAAATTCTTTGATTTCAAGAGTGGCTATCCGCAGAATAGCTAAATCCACAAGTGGCATTCGATCGATGTCCCATGAGTGGCTGGTCTCAGCGATAAGTGAATCAACGGTTTTTAGGTGGACGATGAGGGCATCAACTATTTCTCTAGCATGCCCATCGAGTTGAACGGGCATATCCCTTATCATCTCAGATAATTTTTTTGATTTAGACTCTGATTCGTAAAGAACCCCCATTACCGTTTCTCTTCCATGGCGACGTTCAACAATATAGCCTGGCGTATCTTCTGGGAGTTCTCTTGTTTCGTTTGCTGTCATATTTCCAGACTCAAGCTCGACTAATGTATGACCCTGTTCTTGTATCTACTTTAATTTTTTCACCAGATTCCAAGAAGAGAGGAACCTGGACTGTTAAACCCGTCTCCAACATTGCTGGTTTGGTAGCGCCAGAGACTCTGTCGCCTTGTATTCCTGGCTCAGTTTCGGCTATCTCTAGTTCCACTGATGCTGAAAGTTCTGTCCCCACAATTTCACTTCCGAACATCAGAAGTATTGCTGTTTCAGACTCAACCAAATAATCGGAGAGGTCTCCGACGGATTCAGGCGGAACAGTGATTTGCTCATAAGTTTCATTGTCCATGAAGACAAGGTCAGAGCCGTCTTTATAGAGGTATTGCATTTCTCGTTTGTCAATATTTACTCGATCTACCGATTCTCCAGCCCGAAATGTCTTTTCAATGACGGAACCTGTTCTCACGTTTTTTATTTTTGTTCTAACAAACGCTGGCCCTTTCCCTGGTTTCACATGTTGAAATTCAACGACCTGCATGAGGTTTCCGTCAACCATAATGGTCCAGCCATTCTTAAAATCATTTGTTGATACTGAAGCCATGGTTTAGTCCTTTACTTATGAATTTCCACTCTATAGCTATGATTTACTCACTTGTGTGAGCTTTTCATACTTAGTTAAATATTCAACACCTTTGCTCGTCACTACAAGCAGATCTTCCCATCGGATGCCATAGGATCCCTCTAGGTACACCCCGGGTTCAACGGTAATGACCATCCCCTCTTGGATGACATCGCTGCTGGTTCTATTAATCCTTGGATATTCATGAATTTCCAAACCCACACCATGCCCCGCTCCATGTGTGAACTTTTTAGCTAAGCCATTCTCAGACAAAGTGTTTCTGCAAACTGCATCTATTTCATTGGCAGTAACACCCGGCCGTATCATTTGTATAGCTCTTTCTTGGGCATCAAGTACTTTCTGAGATACTTTCATTTGTTCTTCAGAGAGTTTCGAAAGCGGAATGACTCGAGTCATATCTGAGCAGTACCCGTCATAGTTTGCACCTACATCAACTAATAGCAGATTGTTGTTGAGGATTCGTTGATCTGTAGGGCGCGCATGCGGGAGAGCACTATTGGGTCCTGAAGCAATTATCGGGGGGTACGCAGCATTAGATGCTCCTTCCAGTGACATAAAGTATTCAACTTTCGCCGCTAGTTGCTTCTCGGTCGTGCTGTCATCTATTTCGGATAATGCCTTATCTAAAGCCCTGCAAGTAATATCAGCAGCTTTTTTAATTTTAGCAATCTCGCTTTCATCTTTAAGTCCACGCATTGTTGAACAAAATTCATGCGCATCAACGACTGTTCCATCAATTAAATTTTGCAACTTCTTCTTTACTGACCATGAGAATTTTTCACCATCAAGAAATACATCTCTTGACTCTGACAACTCAGCGACAGTCTTAAGAGGGTCGGGGCTTATTAAACAGTTTGCATCCGTTCCATGTTTCATCAATTCTTTTGGACCTTGTTCTGTGTACCTAGAATCAGTTATGAGCACTAGTTGGTCCTGATCCAAGAAAAGAAGTCCGTTTGAGCCTGTGAATCCTGTCATCCAACGGATAGTGAATGGGTCAGATGCGACAAAGCACACGTTATGGGTTCTTATCCATTTCCTTACTGATTGGACTCTTTCCATGTGAAAGATTATTTTTTCATCACTTTGCATTATTTCCAATAATCTTATGAAGCGCTCGCACTGATAATTCATACCCGTGAATACCGAAACCGATAATTGAACCATGTGCGACAGGAGCGACAACAGATGTGTGCCTCCAGGACTCCCGTTGGTTCGGATTGGATAGATGCATTTCTATGATCACTCCATCGAAAGTGACTAAGGCATCATGTATTGACCAACCGTAATGAGTAAGCGCTCCTGGATTGATGATAATCCCACTATGTTTGCCTCTAGCTTTTTGGATTTCATCTACAAGTTCGCCTTCAATATTTGACTGGAAATGAATGAGGTCGAAGCCAAATTCCTCAGCAAACTTTGTAGCTGTTTCAACATGCTCATTGATGGTATCTGATCCGTATATATCTGGCTCTCTTTCTCCGAGCATGTTAAGGTTTGGACCCATCAGCAACAGGATAGATTTCATTGAACGACCTCCATAGCTTTCTTCAGTATATTTCTATCTTGAACGAGAATTGGCTCTACTCCGGTTTCACCGTCTAGAACAAATGTGATGCCATCCTTGGATTTTTTATCTCGAAGAAACAAAGAGATGACCTTATTGGGGTCCATACTTTTCTGCAACTTTGTGCTTAGCTCGTAATGATCAAGAATTTCTTGATGGTAGAGAACTCGGTCTTCTCCGATTCTGCCCATCAGAAACGCTACTTCAGCTGCATATCGGATACCAATTGCTACAGCTTCACCGTGCGCCAATGCAAAATCGTTTTCAATTTCTAAAGCATGGGCTAACGTGTGGCCGTAGTTGAGAATAGCTCTCCTTCCCCCTTCGAGCTCGTCTTGTGACACTATCTTTGATTTAACTTTTATACATTCAAGCACAGTATCAATGAGGTCTTTCCCTCTCATGTCTTTCGCTCCGAGAAAGTGATATTTAGCTATTTCACCGTATCCGCATTTCCATTCTCTTTTAGGAAGGGTTTGCAGAGCATTTAGATCACAAATGACGGCATTAGGTTGCCAAAAGGTACCGATTAGGTTTTTCCCCTCTGGGAGGTTGACTCCTGTCTTCCCTCCAATCGCAGCATCTACCATGCCGAGTAATGTCGTGGGGATATTTATCACGTTCACACCTCGATGATAAATAGAAGCAGCAAATGATGCTACGTCTGTGACCATTCCTCCTCCTAAACCTATAACGATGTCTGAACGTGTTAAGCCCCAGTCAACCCAAGACCTACAAAGTTCCATGATGGTGTTTATAGATTTAGCATCCTCGCCTTCCTCAATTACGAAGACTTTCTGCTCTTTATCTGTGGATAATTGAATTCCAATCTGTCCTTGAGTGACAATAGCTACTCGCTTTACTGATTCGGGTAAGTATTTTGTGACATCATTTACACAATTGGACCCGACGAGCACTGGGTAGCTTCTTGTCCCTAAATCAACAATTATCTCTTTTGCTTCCACACTATGAGAGTAGTCATCCATTTGGGTTTATGCAGGGAGTTAATGCATTAGTGCCGTTTGGTGATTTCACGTGCGACGACATCTTCTATCTCTTTGAGAGAAGTATTGATACCAGTCCAGCGTTCGTATTGGATTAGGGCTTGGTGGATGAGCATGCCGACTCCTGAGATAGTCCGCAAACCTAATTTTTCAGCCTCACGAAGGAAAGTCGTCTGAATCGGATTGTAGACAAGATCAATTACTATTTGGTTAGGTGAGAGGTGGTCAATTGGGATTGGAAGTAATTCTTCGCTATCAGTTCCTGACATACCTAAAGGTGTTGAATTAACAATGAAATCGCAGCTTGAAAGATCTTTTAGACTTCCCACCTTTGCATTGGGCCCACCCAAAAGCGCTGCATATTCTGCTCTTGATTCATTTCTATTTGTAATAATTATTTCGCCCACTTCCATTTCTGACAAGCTATTTATTACAGAACGAGCCGCACCACCGGATCCAATAATTGCGAATGACTTCCCATCTAATGAATCGTTGATCTCTGATTTGAGAGCTCTCACGAAACCTTCGCCGTCAGTATTATCGCCCAAAAGGTTATCTCCATCCCAAAATACGCAATTTACTGCGTTCAGCTTAGAAGCGGTTTCAGTTAGCCCATCAAGATGAGGAATTATGATTTCCTTGAGGGGCATGGTCACAGACAGACCTCGAATTTTCTGGGATCTTACCTCGGAGATACAATTCTCGAGTTGTTCTTTTGATACCTCTATTGCGTGATAATTCCAGTTCAGCTTATCTTGCTTGAAAGCAGTATTGTGTATGAGTGGTGAGAGGGAATGCGCTATGGGTTTTCCGATTACAGCAGCAATGAGTTCTCTTCCGTTTGCTTTAGGAAATTTACCCACAGCCGAGATCTCTTTCAATACATATCAAGACTGCTGCATCAAATTCCTCTTGTGTTTCTACAAAGGTGTGAGAACCTATACCTGATTCATCTGTCCGGACATAGTAGAACCAATTTCCCACTGCAGGATTAAGCGCGGCATTAATGGATGCCCGACCTGGGGCACTTATTGGCGTTGGAGGCAAGCCCTGCACAAGCCG
This sequence comes from Acidimicrobiaceae bacterium, assembly GCA_002713485.1. Classification (GTDB taxonomy): domain Bacteria; phylum Actinomycetota; class Acidimicrobiia; order Acidimicrobiales; family UBA8592; genus UBA8592. The sequence continues at coordinate 1,829 of PAWI01000031.1, read as the reverse complement.
CGTGTTATAGGGAGAGTCAACTGCTAGGTCGCTAAGAGTTAGTTCCCTATCTCCTCCAAGGGCATAAACTATTGTTGCATCGATTCCTAAAGGTATGCTGTTTGCGAGCCTGTTGTAGATGACTCTGGCTATCTTTCCTCTTTCTTCTTCAAGTGCAGCTTCTTCTTCTATCAGAGAAGCAATAATCAGAACCTCATATGGGCTAACTCCAAGATCAGGAGGAGGAGAAGACAGCCCACTTTCATCTGCGACAACATCAAATTGCGCAATCATTCTATTCAAAAGACTTTCTTCATTAGCTAGTGATGTTTCATCAATATCGTAGGTATCAGGGAAAAAGATCCCCTCTTTAATAAACCGGAGAGAAAATCCCAGGCTTAATGGAGTCTCAGAACTTTGGATAGCTTGCTTTAATTCTTCAGGATTGAAGTCTGGTAGCTGATTCAAAAGTGTTTCTTGCATTTCAATGAGTGTTAAACCTTCTGGGATTGTGACAAAGAATCTATCATCTGGAATTTCTAGGGGACCAGCAAGCAAATTGTCTTTAACATCCCAAACGGAGCTATTTACCTGAAATGTGTAAATGCCTGCTTGGAAATCGGAGGTACTTTTGAATCGGAGATAGTATCTAAAAACTGTTGCGTTAGCAACGACATCATTATCAGCAAGGATCCTCGCTATGTCATCACTTGTTGCCCCCTGAGGGATTTCAATTGTTACCTCAATTCCTGGTTCTCCCGGTGGGTTCAATTGATTGTCTACCCAACCTTTGACAAAGCTATACGTTGTTAAAGACAGCACCAGAAGAATAGCTACAAAAATTCCAAATCTTAACGCAGTACTTGTTCTTCTCGGAAGACACTCCCAATCACGGTCGTCATAGTATTCATCCTCATACCAAGGAGGTAAGTCTTGAGGGTAGATAGTTCTTCCACTTTCAATACCCTCATTGGAAGGATCGCTATCTTTTCCGTAAACGCCTAAAAAAAATCTTTCGTACGGCGATTGCTCTTCAGATAGGCTCAACTCTTCAGATGCTGAGTCTGGGTACCCAGTCTCATTTTGACTTTCAGAGTCTCTGGACCGCTGCTGATCTTCACTCATTGGATGATTCCAGATTTGATGATGTAGCTGAGTTATTAAAAGCGTCAATCCAGCACTGGAGAATAATAGCTGCTGCTACCTTATCAATGAGGCTCTTACGCTTCTGCCGTCTTATGTTCTGTTCAATGAGGAACTGCTCAGCAGTTACTGTAGAGAATCTCTCATCGTATGTTTCGATGCTAATTTTTGTTTTAGAACGAAGCTCTTCTATTTCTGAATTGATTTTCTTAGCAGCGGGGCCTAGTGCACCATTCAAAGAGATAGGCAGGCCGACTATGATCCTCGATGCTTCCCATTCGTTAGCAATCTTTAAGATTTCTTGATGATCCTTCTCTAACTTGCCCGTTCTCTTTATCACTGCATACGGTGTAGCAACAGTTACGTCAGAGTTACTTAAAGCAACGCCTATTCTTTGGGAGCCTAGGTCAAGCCCAATGATTCTCACCCTAGCTCCGCTTTTTGTCGGGCCAGTTGAATAGCTTCCTCTAGAGCTTCGTTGTCTTTACCCCCTGCCATTGCGAAATCCTCACCTTTACCACCACCGCCTTTAATTAGCTTTGTTGCATCATGTATTAAGTCTGAAGCGATCAATGATGACCCTTTTGGCACACCTGCAGCTAAAGCTACGCCACCATTATCTAGAGCGACTCCGAGAATTACAGCCTTTACATTTTCTTTTTGAGTGAGAGCATTAATTAAATCTCTGAGGTCATCTCGACTTACAT